>NZ_JALBUR010000001.1:0-219457 GCF_033971865.1 Grylomicrobium aquisgranense
ACTCACGCCTAGGATGGTATCGGAGGAGTGGAATGGATGTGGTAAATTACGCTCTCAGCCCGAAAGTACTGGCCCTGCCAAGTAGGAAAACAGGTCGACCAGGACTGGTCAACCCGTTGGAATACTATCTCAATAATCGTAAGTAAATACAAACGTAGCGCCGTATACGGAAAACCGTACGTACGGTGCAACGGGAGGGTCGAGCCGCTAACGCGGCTCACTCTACCCTATTGATTCGTACGTTGAATGAGCAACCTTACATGCTATAATGATAGACGTGATTGGAGGTACCAGACGTGGCTTTAGAAAAACTGAAAAATTTTATTGCACCGGTCGAAGATGATGACGACGATGAAGATGGTGCAGATGAAGAACTGGAATACAGACAGAGTGAGGCAAAGCCGCTGAGCTCCTATGAAAAGAAACGGACAGAAGTAACCGGTGTGCCGACAAATGCTGCCATGGTTCTGTTTGAGCCGCGTTCTTTTGAAGAGGCTGAGGAAATTGCCAGACATCTGAAGGACAGAAGGGCATGTGTTGTCAATCTGCATCGTCTGCAGAGAGACTATGCGCAGCGCACCATTGATTTCCTGACAGGTGTTGTCTTTGCACTGGATGGCACGATTCAGAAGATCGGCCATAATGTGATTCTGTGCGCACCGCGCAATGTTGCCGTTGATGGGGAAATCAAGCTCGACGGCGATGATGACTGAGAAGGCTGACTATTCATCTCTGGAAGCACATCTGCATGATCTGCAGGATAAAAGTGAGCGCTGGCATACACATACATGCTCGTCTTTTCTGAATGAAGAAGAGACAGCGGCTATGCAGAAGATCTTTATGCCATCTGCTCATGTCCGCTGGTTTGGCGGCTATCCGCAGGCAAGAAAGCAAAAAGTCATTTTTCTCTTTGATGAGGAAGATGACTTTTCTGATATTGTCTGTCTGCAGGCAAAAGCAGATCAGCGCTTCCGGAAGATTTCCCATCGTGATATTCTCGGGGCACTCATGTCACTGCAGATTGATCGGCATGCCTTCGGTGATTTCTGGATCAGTGATGACTGCATCGATCTGTATACATCCACTTCCATGGCACCGTTTTTGATTGACAATCTGACCAGGATCAACCAGCTCAGTGTCCAGTTTGAACAGATTGATGATTATCCTGCCCAGGTGTTTCAGATGCGCAGCTTTACAGCCGTGGCTGCCAGTGAAAGGGCTGATGCCATCATTGCGGCAATTACGCATGTTTCCCGCTCAAAAGCGAAGGAAATGATTCATGCTGGAATGGTGCAGTTCGATCATGTTGCGCTTGATGTGCCTGATGAAGTGTGCCATAATAACGTTACGATTTCGATCCGTGGGTTCGGTCGTTTTCTGTATGAAGGATACGACCGTAAGACACATTCGGACCGGATCGTGGCAAAGTTTCAGCAGTATATCTGAGAGGTGACGATTTTGACAGCAAAAAGGCCGACATTCCGTGTGATGAAGAATGGATATGATCGTTTTGCGGTGGATGATGCTGTCGAGAAGTATGCTGCCCAGGTAGATGAGCTGGAAAAAAGAATTGCTTTGTACCAGCAGCAGGCAGCTGAGGATGCTGCCCGTCTGGATGACATGCAGAAAAAGTACAACGCAGTGCTGCAGAATATGCAGGCAAAACAGGCAGCGGCGGATGATATCGCCAGACTGTCCCTGCGGGAAGCCAATGAGATTATCTCAACTGCACAGAACAATGCGGATGAGATCATCCGTGAGGCCCTTGGCACCGCCCGTCTGATTCTGATGGACCTGTCAAGACTGTACAATTCTGCCGGTGATGTCAAGACGGACATGAAGAAGGAGCTCAGTGATCTGCAGGCAGAGCTGGATAAGTTCCAGCTGCCAAAGATGCCGGATCTGCGCTGGCTGGATGATGCAGAGAAGAAAATGCGTTGATCAGGACGCGCTTGCCTTTAGCAGCACTATAGAGAGTCTGTGGATGGTGGAAACAGACATGTGGAAAAGAGCAAGACATCACCTGTGAGCAATCGTGCATTCCGCGTTAAGGAATAAGTGAGGGCATGGCATTCTGCCATGAACTAAGGTGGTACCGCGCTGACAGCGTCCTTAGAGAATGGGACGCTTTTTTTATTGGCGTCCTCTGGAAAGGAAAGGCAAAGAATGGATTACAAAAGCACATTGAACATGCCGAACACCGACTTTGAGATGAGAGGCAATCTGGCCAGGAAAGAGCCGGTTATTCTGAAACAGTGGGAGGAAAATAACTATTACCAGGATCTGCTTGCTCATCATAAAGGGCAGAAAGCATTTGTTCTGCATGATGGTCCGCCATATGCCAATGGCAACCTGCATGCCGGTACAGCCATGAACCGTGTCATCAAGGACTTCATCAACCGCTCCCATGCGATGAGCGGTTACTATACACCGTATTTCCCCGGCTGGGATACACATGGACTGCCGATCGAGAATGCCATTCAGAAGCTTGGTGTTGACCGCAAGAAGCTTTCTCCGGCAGAATTCCGCTCCAAGTGTGAGGAATATGCCCATCAGCAGATTGCCCAGCAGATGGCAACCGAAAAGCGTCTGGGCCAGATTGCTGACTATGAGCATCCTTACATCACTCTGAAGAAGGGATTTGAAGCCAGACAGATCCGCTGCTTTGAAAAGATGGCACTGGATGGCCTGATTTTCCAGGGACTCAAACCTGTTTACTGGTCACCATATAATGAAACTGCTGTTGCGGATTCTGAAATCGTGTACCGTGATGTCAAGGACGCCACCATTTATCTGGCTTTCCAGATTGCGGATGGCAAGGGTGTTCTCGATCAGGATGACTACTATGTCATCTGGACAACCACACCGTGGACCATTCCTGCCAATGAAGCAGTCTGCTTAAATGCCGATCTGGTCTATGCCGAGGTAAAGACAGAAAAGGGCAAGCTGATCATGCTGGCAGACTTCGTTGATAAGCTGCTGGCCAAGTTCCAGTTGGAAAACCAGGGTATTCTGCGTACCTTCAAGGGGAGAGAACTGGAAGGCATTACGTATCATCACGTTGTCTTTGACAAGGAATGTCCGACACTGCTTGGTTCCCATGTCACAGCTGATGATGGTACCGGTGTTGTCCATACCGCCGGCGGCCATGGTCTGGATGACTTCAATGTATGTATGAAATACGGCATCGGCCCGATCAATACGGTCGATTCTGTCGGTAAGATGAATGAGAATGCCGGCAAGTACCAGGGCATGTTCTTCGAGGACTGCTCCAAAGCTGTCATCCATGATATGAATGAGAAGGGCTGCCTGCTGGCTGTTGAAAACATTGTCCATGCATATCCGCATGATGACCGTCTCAAGAAGAAGGTCATCTTCAGAGCTGTGAAGCAGTGGTTCTGCTCCATTGACAAGATCAAGCCGCAGCTGCTCGACCAGATTGACAACCATGTTGTCTGGCACAATTCCTTTGGTCAGAAGAGAATGCATAATATGATCCATGACCGCGGCGACTGGTGCATTTCCCGTCAGCGCCTGTGGGGTGTGCCGATTCCGATCTTCTATTGCGAAGACGGCTCTCCGATCATGGAAAAGGAAGTCTTCGAACACGTTGCAGATTTGTTCGGCCAGTATGGATCCAATGTCTGGTTTGAGCGTGAGCCAAAGGATCTTCTGCCGGAAGGCTATACAAATCCGAAGTCTCCCAATGGCATCTTCACAAAGGAAAAAGATATCATGGATGTCTGGTTTGACTCCGGATCGTCCTGGACAGAACTGGAAGACAGGGGACTGGAATTCCCTTGCGACATGTATTTTGAGGGATCAGATCAGTACCGCGGCTGGTTCAACTCTTCACTGATTGTGGCAACAGCAGTAAAGGGACGGGCACCTTACCGTGAAGTGCTCTCTCATGGCTATGTTGTTGACTCCAAGGGTGAAAAGATGTCCAAGTCTCAGGGCAATGTCGTGAATCCGATGGACATCATCAATAAGAACGGTGCTGATGTCTTCCGTCTGTGGGCAATGGTTTCCGACTTCAAGCAGGACCTTAAGCTTGGTCCAAGCAACGTCAAGCAGGTATCTGAGCAGTACCGCAAGATCAGAAATACATTCCGTTTCCTGCTCGGCAATGTGAATCCGGCTGACTTTGATCCAAAGAAGGATATGGTCGCATACCAGGATCTGGAACCTGTTGACAAGTATATCCTCGTTCTGCTGGATGATGTTGTCAGCACGGTCAGAAAAGATGTCATGGAATACGACTATGTCGCATGCGCCAAGGCACTGACCAACTTCATGGTTAATGAACTGTCCTCTTACTATTGTGACTTTACAAAGGATATCCTGTACTGTGAGGCTAAGGACAGTAAACGCAGAAGACAGGTACAGTCTGTATACTGGCTCTGTGTTGACAAGCTTGTCCGCCTGTGGGCACCATTCCTTGTCTATACAGCTGAGGAAGTATGGCAGCACTTCAACGATGACTGTGAGAAGTCTGTGCACAACACAGAGTTCCCGGCTGTTGAAAACTACGCAGACGCTGAACAGGTGAAGGCTGATGGTGCCAGACTTATGGAGCTGCGTTCCGTTGTTCTCAAGGCGCTGGAAGATGCCCGCAATGAGAAGCTGATCAAGTCCAGCCAGGAAGCAGACATTTCTTTGACAGCACCGGAAGATCTGTGCAGCCTGCTGAACCAGCAGCTGCCAGATCAGGTATCGCAGTGGCTGATTGTTTCGGCAGCTGATGTCAAGCCTGCAGATCAGGTGAGTGCAAAGGTGCAGAAAGCACAGGGTACAAAGTGCCCGCGCTGCTGGAATTACAGTCTGAATCCGGATGAAGACGGACTGTGCCCGCGCTGCCATAAGGTACTGAAGGGCTAATGAACAGGGGATGGCTGAACAACCATCCTCTTTTTCAACTATGGAAATGAATGCACAGATGTATCTGAAGAGGGCACTTGATCTGTTGAAATCCTCACTGGAACATCCTGCCTCATGGTATATGGATCTGTATGAAAAAGATCCTTCTCTGTATTCCTTTGAGACAGATGACAGGTATGCCTATATCCTGTTTGCCATTCCAGAAGAAAACTGGAAGAATCTGATCCTGCTTGTCTTTGATGGCGCACAGGTCATTGCGGATGCCAGCGGGTATCTGACAGAATTGGATGTATTGATGCAGGATGAAGACTTTCTGGATGCATGCAGCAAGGAAAGTGACTGGATGTACCTGGAAAGGCAGATCGCTGCACAAATGCTGCAGGAAAACGGCATGGAACACAGACAAGGCATGGCCTTTCTGACGGGCAGTACCTATGTCACCAGAGCATACCGGCATAAAAACATCTTTGTACAGATGCTGGATATGATTCATGCATATGCCATGGATGATCAAACAGGCAATGCATGCTATCTCCATATCCTTTCTCTGGACCCGGATATCCCATGCTATGGGCCCGATGCACTGGACCACCCATATTACTATCAATATGACAGAGATGAGCCTGTACGCAGGCAGAACGGGGCAGTCATGAGACATCTTGGCTATGAGGTGCTGCAGCTTGAAACAGAACACCCGGAAGAAAATACGGATGGTACCAAGATCTGGTTTGCCATCCGCATGGAAGAAGATCATATTGAAGATCTGCCGGCAGGAAAACAGGCACTTGCCTGAGTACAAAAAAGGACTTCGACGGAAGTCCTTTTTCAATTTGTCTTAGAAATCCAGCTTCTTGTATGCTTCCCAAGGCAGGCCCTTTCTTCCGAAGTGGCCATAGTTGGTTGTGGAAGCGTAGATCGGACGGCGCAGATTCAGCTCAGAAATGATGTTTGCAACAGAGAAGTCGAAGTTCTTGTTGATGATGTCAAGCAGCTGCTCATCTGTGTACTTGGAAGTGCCAAATGTATCAACTGTAACAGACAGCGGCTTCGGCTCGCCGATTGCATAGGAGAGCTCAAGCTGGCACTTGTGAGCCAGACCGTTGGCAACAACATTGCGGCAGACATAACGTGCATAGTATGCAGCAGAACGGTCAACCTTGGTAGGATCCTTGGAAGAGAAGCAGCCGCCGCCAATCGGCGCATATCCGCCATATGTATCAACGACAATCTTACGGCCGGTTGTGCCGGAGTCGCCCCAGGAACCACCGACAATGAAGGATCCGGAAGGGTTGATCAGATACTTGGTATTTTCATCAACCAGCTTCGGATCAACAACCGGCTTGATGACCTTCTCAATGATCAGATCACGGAGCTCAGCCTGTGTAATCTTTTCTGTATGCTGGGTGGAAACCAGAATCGTATCAACTCTCTTCAGTTTGCCATCATCATACTCAGCTGTGACCTGAGTTTTTCCATCCGGTCTCAGTCTGTCATCCTGACGGCGTACTTCCTCAAGCTTTGCAGCAAGCTTATGCGCACAGTCAATTGCAAACGGCATCAGGTCTTCGGTTTCATCATCCGCATAACCGAACATGATACCCTGGTCACCTGCGGAAATTTCATCATGTGCAACAGCATTGTTGATCTCAGGAGACTGCTTGTTAACCTTGGTCAGCACATGGTACTCTTCGTTATAGCCAATCTTCTTCATGACGCCAAGAGCAATCTTTTCATAATCGATCTTGGCAGTTGTGCCGGCTTCACCATAGACCAGAATCAGGTCATCCTTGATGGTAGCCTCAACAGCCATGTGTGCATACGGATCCTGACGAATTGCCTCATCAAGAATCGAATCTGCAATCAGATCGCAGACTTTGTCAGGATGTCCGCTTGTAACGGACTCAGAAGTAAAATAACGTTTTGCCATAAAAAAACTCCCTTTCTTTTGTTTGTCTTTTCAACGAGCTGCGGAAAGAGGATTCAGTTCTCTCTTTCTTTATCGCTGTCAGCTTTACCACCTTACCGGTGTGTCACGGCAGGCTGGTATGGGATCACAGAGCTGACTCTCTCACCCATTCTTGATAAAAGACGAGTATATTAAAGCATTCAGACTTTTGGATTTCAATGAATCTTCGTCCATATGCCTATACACATTGCCCGCTGTGTAAATCTTATGCTATAAAAACGTTCTTTTTTACGGTGAACAAATCTTAACAATAGGTTATTCATCTGGATGGTATAATGCCATATTGACAGGAGAGTATTATGAGCTGGAAGAAACTGGATCCCAATCTCAAGGCAAATATATCTGCATTTACGATCTCGGGTATTCTGATCGTTCTGTTTTATCTGATTATCAAGAATCTGCCTGCCATCGGCAATGGCATTGGCGTCATGCTCAAAGCACTGATGCCATTCCTTATTGGCATGCTGCTGGCATTGATTATGACACCTCTGCGGCGGTGGATTGAAAAGAAGGTGATGAAGAATGTGCACTGGCGGGCACGCACAAAGCGCAGGGTGGCAACACTTCTGTGCCTCATTGTTGTTCTGCTTGTACTGGCCGCATTCTTTGCCATCATCATGCCGCAGCTCATCAGCAGCTTGAAGTCCTTTGCAGAGAACCTGCAGAGCTATATCGACTCGATTGAAAAAGCACTGGATAAGCTCTCCGTATCCGATCCGGAACTGCGGGATAATATCCAGAAAATGATCCGCACTGGTTCTGATCAGCTGACATCATGGCTGACCGGGGCACAGGGCGGCCTTACCAAGATCATTTCGTTCTCTGTATCAGTCGTGAAAAACATCATCAACTTCTTCATCGGCCTGATCATCATGTTCTACCTTCTGCTGGATGAAGAGAAGTTCAAGCACCAGGTTAAGAAGCTGGTATATGGGGCATTCCCTGAAAAGGCAGGAGATGAAATCATGTATGTCGGCCGTCTGAGCGTCAGAATGTTCAACAGCTTCATTGCCGGCAAAGCCGTGGATTCACTGATCATCGGCATTGTCTGCTGGCTGGTTGTCACAATCCTGCAGATGCCATATGCACCAATGATCGGCTTTATCGTCGGTATTACTAATATGATCCCGGTATTCGGTCCTTTCATCGGTGCCATTCCATGCCTGATCATCCTGCTGATCATCAACCCATGGCAGAGCCTGGAATTCTTGATCTTCATCATCATTCTGCAGCAGATCGATGGCAATATCATTGGGCCCCATATCCTGGGAGATTCAATGGGCCTGCCAACTCTGTGGGTCATGTTTGCGATCATCGTCGGCGGCGCGCTGTTCGGTCTGGTGGGCATGTTCCTGGGCGTCCCGATCTTCTCAGTCATCTATACACTTGTGGCAAATGTCCTCAACCGCCGCATGATGGAGAATCAGATCGATCTGAATACAAAGTAACGAAAATAAATGCTCTGCGGCATCTGAAGACTTCTTCGGATACCGCAGAGTTTTTTGTGCGATTTGCGCAATCAAAAAGACCGTCGGACAGGACGGTCTTGTTTGAATGCATTTGCTCAGAGTGAGAACAGCATGTCCTGATACAGCGGCAGTTTGTAGTAGCGCGGAGAAGCAATCTTCTCATATGTATCAATAGACTTGCGCAGGTCAATCATCATCGGATTGACTTCATAATACAGTGCATAGCCGATATCGTAGGTAGAACCTTTCTTCGATACCTCATCATACTTTGCCTCAAGTGCCTTGAGCTTGCCATAGACATCATCAATCAGGCCGCCAATGGTTTCCACTCTTGTTGTAAGGTACTTCGGAGCAGCTTTGCCGCAGGCATTCAGACCTTCGGCATAAGCCTTAATCTCTTCTGACATTGCCGGCAGAACATCTTTCCTGGTCATTTCCATCAATGTTCTGACCTCAATGCCTTCGATCTGAACATACTGCTCTTCCATGATGTTGCGGTTGGCAGCAATTTCCTTCTCTGTGAAGACACCGGTCTTTGTAAACAGATCAACAACGTTCGGATCATCCAGTACTCTGGTGGATTCAATGTAGGATCTGACATTCGGCAGACCGCGTCTTGCGGCTTCCTTGATCCACTCAGCGGAATAGCCGTCGCCAGAGAACAGAATACGCTTATGATCGTGAATGATCTGACGGCAGATACCAAGTGCCTTGTCACGGATATCCTGCACATACTTCAGGCCTTCCAGCTGATCCGCAATCTCATTGATGGCCTGGGCATTGATCGTGTTGAGCACAATGTTCGGCAGAGATGCACTCATGGAAGAACCAAGCATTCTGAATTCGAACTTATTGCCCGTGAAGGCAACAGGGGAAGTACGGTTGCGGTCGGTGTTGTCATGCGGTACATAGGCAAGGCCGTTGACCGGGTTGAAATCCGGACTGGCTTCGTTCTTGCCTTTCTGAGAAGGATGTTCCTGATAAATGCTGTACAGGATGTCCTCAATGTAGCTGCCCAGATAAATGGAAATGATTGCAGGAGGAGCCTCGTTGGCACCCAGACGGAAGTCGTTGCCAGCCGAGGATGCACTCATGCGCAGCAGCACCGGATACGTATCAACTGCCTTGATGAAGGCACAGATGAAGGTCAAAAAGCGGATGTTCTCAGCAGGCTTGTCACCTGGAGAATACAGGTTCTGGCCATTGTCAGTCACAATAGAATAGTTGTTATGCTTGCCGGAACCATTGATGCCATCAAACGGCTTTTCATGCAGCAGGCAGGCAAGGCCGTGCTTCTTGGCGGTGCGGCGCAGGATATCCATGGTCAGCAGGTTCTGATCAATGGCAATGTTGCACTCGGAGAAAACCGGGGCCAGCTCGAACTGTGACGGAGCAACTTCGTTATGTTCTGTCTTGGCATAAATACCAAGCTTCCAGAGTTCCTGGTTGACGTCCTTCATGAAGGCTGCCACACGGTCCGGAATGGCACCGAAATAGTGATCGGAAAGTTCCTGACGCTTCGGTGCAGCAATGCCAAACAGTGTACGGCCGGTCAGCTTGAGATCAAGACGCTTCTCAAAGTATTCACGGTCAATCAGGAAATATTCCTGCTCAAGACCAATAGAAGGCTTGCAGAACTTGACTTCCTTGTCGCCAAAGATATTAACAAGTCTTGTTGCGGCATCAGAAACTGCCTTGACTGACTTCAGCAGCGGCTCCTTGCGGTCCAGTGCCTCGCCTGTGTAAGATACAAACACAGTCGGAATACACAGTACCTTGTCGCGGATAAATACCGGAGAGGAAACATCCCAGTAGGTGTAGCCTCTTGCTTCAAACGTGGCACGCAGACCGCCGGAAGGGAAGGAGGACGCATCAGGTTCTCCCTTGATCAGCATCTTGCCGGAGAATCTTGCAATCGGAAGATTATCCTTGCCTGGCTCCACAAAAGCATCATGCTTTTCAGCGGTGCCGCCGGTCAGCGGCTGAAACCAGTGGGTGAAATGCGTGCAGCCTTTTTCCATTGCCCAGCGCTTCATCGCATGAGCAATTGCATCAGCGGTTGCTCTGTCCAGAACACCTTCTGAAGCAACTGTCTTCTTCCATGCCTCATAGACAGGACGCGGCAGACGCTCTTCCATCTGCGTTTCGCCAAATACCATTGAACCAAATTCTTCGAATGGATGTTCCATAATCTCTCTCTCCTTTTTACTTGTACAAGCTTAATCCAAAGAAAAAAGACAGACAAGAAAAAATCAGAGAAAATGGCATATAAAATTGAAAACTGTCAGTAAAAAATGAAAAAATATTGCAGAACAGCAAAAAAATTCAAACTTTTCGCAAAAATATCAGAATTTATATCTTGCAATTCTGCAAATACTAAAAAAGAGCACTTCTGTGCTCTCGTCCTGTATCAATAATAAGAAGTCGGTGCAAGTTTGACAGCCTGTACTTCCGGCACTTCATCAACCACAAGTGCCTGTACACCCTGTGAGATATCAACTGTGGCCATCATGCAGCCGGCACATGCACCAATCATGGATACATAAGCAATACCATTGCTGTAATCCAACAGACGCAGATCGCCGCCTTCAGCCTGAATGTATGGACGGATCTTGTTCAGTGTATGCTCGATGCGTCCCATGACATCCTTCTTCTTAGCTTCTTCTTCCGGAGTCAGCGGACTGACTTCACCATTCTCAGCGCGGACATAAGCAGCCTGCTTTTCTTCCTCGCTCATTTGTTCTTCCTTTTTCTCCTCACTCATATTGCATCCTTTCAATCAGCTGATCGCCACCAGATGGAAGATCAACGCTGTCAGACAGCCCAGCAGTACGCCGCCAAAGCATTCAACCCATTTGTGGCCAAGCACTTCCTTGACCTTTGTCTGGTAGATCGGATCAATGAACCGGACATGCAGGTTATCCTGAACGTCCTTTACTAATTGTTGCGTAATCCGGATGTTTTGTCCACTGTAATACCTCACGTTGGCTGCATCATAGACAACGATGCAGGCAAAGGACAGTGTGACGGCAAAAATCGTAGAGCTGAAGTGCTCACGGATACCAACTGCCAGGGCAAGTGCCGAAACAAGTGCACTGTGTGAAGAAGGAAAGCCGCCGGAATCCTTGCAGAGTCCCCAGCGCCATTCATGATGAATGAGCCAGTAGAACAGTGGCTTTAACAATTGTGCAAGCAGTGCCGCAACGATAGCGGACCAGAAGGGATACAGCGCCGTTACTCCATATGGTTTATACATAACATCACCCGGTCTTAAGTATATCATATCTGCCCATGGTGTATAATCACTGCTGGAGAATGATATGACAGTATACAGAACAGGACAGATCGTGGAAGGCAGAGTGACCGGCATACAGCCGTATGGTGCCTTTGTAGCACTTGATTCCCATACCAGCGGTTTGATCCATATTTCCGAAATCTCAGAAGGATATGTCAGAGATGTTGAACAGTACGTTCATGTTGGCGAGACAGTGCGGGTGAAAATCATTGATTTTGATCCCCGTCAGAACCAGGCAAGATTGTCTCTGAAGGCACTTCATAAAGGAAGAGTGCGCAACCGGAAAAAGCCTGGCCTGCCCAAGGCACAGCTGCCTGTGGCCAGACTTGGCTTTACAACGATTGAGGCAAATATGCCGCGCTGGATCAAAGAAGCACAGGAATCCCATCAGGAAGAACACTCTTAAGATTTTTGCCGGGCATTGACCGTTGGTCAGGCAAGTGCTATAAATAGTTGCGTAAACAAAGGAGGCAGCAGAAAATGATTGGCTGGCTGATTCGAACAGTTATTGTAGGTATTCTGGCAGGTTATCTTGCCAATAGGATTATGCAGAAGGACAGCTCTGATGCGGGCAAGAATCTGGTTCTTGGCCTGATTGGCTCGTTTGTAGGTGCCTTGATCGGCTGGCTGATCGGACTGCGTGATACAAACATCATCGGTTCCATTATTATGGCAGTGGTTGGTGCGTGTGTGGCAACCTGGGCTGCCAGTAAGATTTCCTGATATTCAGGAAACAGGAATTGCCGCATGCTATAATATCGATGACAAGGAGGAAATATGGAAAAACTGGAGTTTAAGTTTGATACCCAGCTTCTCATCGATGGTGAAGATCTTGATGAAGATGAAATCCATGATTATATTCTGAATCACTTCAAAGGAGACTGCCTGCTGGCTGTTGGCGGCGATGGCGATCCCGTCAAGATTCACTTTCATACTAATGAGCCCTGGAAAATCCTGGAATATGGACAGTCCATCGGTGACATCTATGATGTTGTCGTTGAAAACATGCAGCGCCAGGAAGAAGGCCTCAAGGGCTGATTTCCATCACATGAAAAGACCACTCCAAAGTGGCCAATGGCGTAAACCTAAAGTTAACGGTTTACGCTATTTTTTTGTCTTTATGTCACCAGCTTTCTCATATTGGAACTTTAAATACAGTTCAAATGTAGTATATGATAATATGATTTCAAATAATTTAATTAGCTATGTTTCTGTATAATTGTAGTATAGGAAGGAGGATCTTATGTTTGTCAAAGTAGTACCTAATAACAAAGGTAGGAAGGATACTTTCTTCATCTACCTCACCGAGTCTTATCGTGACAGGAACGGAAAGGTCAGGCACCGTACCGTCCGCAGCCTTGGGCTGTTTGAGAAGGATCAGGTCCCATATATAAAAGCTGCTTTCATGGAACCTAAGCCTCGCCTCGTATACGACGGGAAGTAGTATAGAATTCTGTGGATCTGAGAGAAAAACTGGGGATCTTCTCTTCTATCCTGTGTGACCCTTCGCTCTTTGATCATGCCCGCATTATTCCCGGCTCTTTTACCAGAGAGAACGGGAAGATGCCGCTCCGAACTCTTCTTACGTATCTCATCTTCCGGCATGGAAGGACTCTTTCTGAAGACATTGCCAGGTTCTTCCCATATGTTTCTGATAAAGGAACGCCAAGCAAGCAGGCAGTGTTGAAGCGCATGAGTGTACTCAACTACACTGTCTGGCTTCAGATCCAGCGTCTTTTCCTTGAGAGGATATATCTGCCGATGAAGAAAGATCATGTCAAAGGCTATCTTCTGATCGCTATAGACGGGACGTTCGTAACACTGCCGAAATCCGATGTCCTGAATCAGTGCTTTGGCCAGCGGGAGAACACAGCCTCTAAAGAGAATTCGAAAAATCAGTCACCTCCGCAGGCAAAAGTATCGATCGCCTACGATGTGCTCAATCACGCAGTACTGGACTTTCAGGTCGATCATCAGAATGTATCAGAGATACCGCTGATGTTCAGACATCTTGAAGCACTTGAAGATATCCTGAAAGATCAGAAGATCATCATACTTGCGGACAGGTATTACGGTTCCGCAGAACTGTTCAAGTACTGTGAGATGAAAGGATATCATTATCTGATCCGTGCCAAGTCGAATTTCTTCAAGCATTACAGGGAAAAGCTGCCGCCGAACAGCCGCGATGACATTCTGAGTATAACAATGGATAAATTATGGATAGGCAGAATAATCCATGATTATATACGCATGTATGTCCAGAAACATCCGGAGCTGACTGTCCGTCTGGTGAAGGGACATTATGAATATGACCAGGAAGAGCTGACATACTGTGACAGGAAAAAGAAAAAGCATATTGAGGTCGATGCCGAATATTTCACAGACCTTGACCCTGAGGAGTTCGATACGGATGAGATCATAGGCATGTATCACAACGACAGATGGGATATTGAAACAGCCTACGATACTCTGAAGACACAGCTTGATATCGAACAGGTCAATTCTCATAATCCGATCAGTGTGATGAACGAGATCATGGCAAAGATCATTTTCTTCAACGTTGAGAATCTTGTATGGAAGGAAAGCCAGAGACAGCTGGCCAGGAGCGACTGTATCGTCAATAATAAGAACGTCATTGAAAAAGTGCACTGTGCATGGTTCATCAGTTCTTTCTGCAGTGGAAAGTTCGGCAGAGAATCAGTTGGAAAGCTGATCAGAGAGTGCAGGCGTATCAGGATTCTCATACGCCCCGACCGGCATTACAGCCGGTGGAACAAGTTCAGGATCAAGATTGATAACACACGTCACAGGATAGATGGAAGGAACAATCCGCCACTGAAAATAACAAAAGCCGGGCTGGCAACATCTAATCATTGACCAGCCGGCTCCCGTAGTATAGAGGCAGAACCCTCTAAGCAACTCAAGAATAGAACGATAAGACATGTAATGCAAGACAGTCATATGTTCAGATTCTGACAGAAAACTGGCAGACGCTTTCCTTTACGCGCATTTTTCCAGGTCAAACTACAGCAGAAAAGCTCAAAAAAAAGCGTAAACCTTCTGGCTATAGGTTTACGCCATTGACCACTCCAAAGTGGCCTTTTTTGAATGCTTAATGATGTTGGTCAAAATCATCAATGTCATCCATCAGAAACAGAAAATCTTCTTCCTTCTTCTGTTCATCTGTCAAACGATCATATCCTGAAGGCTCTTCAGCCTTCACTTTGCGTGCAGCTGCTTTTCTCTGCAGCTCTCTTTCTCTGTCTGCACGCGTTTTTCTCTTCTTCCCAAACATGTCAGTGCCTTCTTCCTATCAGATCAGAAACCATGGCGGAAATACAGACTGTCAGCCAAAGCAGGGAAGCGGCTGAGATCCAGCATGTTGGCAGCGTGGTCCTTTGTGCCTTCTTCCGCCAGATAACCGTGGAGCCAGACAGCCATGCATACAGCCTGAAATACATCATTGTTCATCGTCAGTAAACCAGCAATCATGCCAGTCAGAAGATCACCGCTGCCAGCCTGGGCAAGACCGCTGCAGCCGGACTGGTTGATATAAAGATCACCAGTTGGCGAAGCCACAATCGTATGCGGGCCCTTTAACACAAGGAACACCTTATAGTCTTTTGCAAATTGCAGGGCAAGATGAATCCGGTCATGCTGAATCACATCCACAGGCCGGTTGATCAGGGAAGAAAATTCACCAATATGCGGTGTCAGAATAACAGGCTCATGTACAAAGCGCAGAATGTAATAATTATGGTTCAGCAGGCGAATTGCTTCGGCATCCAGCACTACCGGACAATCAGCTGCCTGCAGAACAAGATCCAGAATTTCTTCCTTTTTCGGCATATTGACAGCGCCGGACCCAAAGGCAATTGCCCTTGTATCGTAAAGCAGCGGTTCAATGACCCTGTACATATCCTGATCGCCAAAAGGATGAAAGACCGGTGTCAGAAAACGGGAAGCCACAACAGGGTAGATCTCATGCGGACATACGGCATTCAGATAGGAAACACCAACCGTCTTTGCACCAATGATATTCATGCCCAGAGCGCCGGCCATGCCATAACTGCCGCCAATGACTGTCGTCTTGCCAAAGGTCCCTTTATAGGCATTCTCTTTTTTCCGGGGATACCCAGCGAAGAAGCTGTCCTCGTTCATTTCCAGAAAAGCAGAATGGTCAGGATGAGGAATGCCAAGTGACACCATGTATGCATGCTTGAACAGCTGGTGATCCTTGCGCAGCATATGAAAAGGTTTATAGCAGTCAAGGGCAATGGTCACATCAGAACGGATCGCATCCGGATCATAACGGCCGCTGTCACTCTCAGCACCGCTGTTGATGTCAATGCTGCATACATGCAGGTGCATATTGTTAATCGATGAGAACAGCTTTTTCATGCGGGCGGAAAGGGTGCCATGGAACCCAACGCCATACACACAGTCTACCAGCAGATCTGTGTGCTGTGCCGCCTGCAGGATGGCATCCGGATCCTGAAGAACATCACATGATAACAAGGTGAAGGCATCCTGCGCTTCTTTGGTGGCAGGGGCACCATCCACGCAGGCAGCCGTGACATGGAAGGCAGACCCCAGTATGCGTCCGATGACAAAACCATCACCGCCATTATTGCCTTTGCCGCATAGAAGCAGAATATTCCGACAGGCGGAAAAATGGCTGCTGATCCAGTCTGCACATGCTTTTCCAGCTGTTTCCATCAATTGTGCATTGGTAAAGCCAGATGAAGCTTCCAGCTGCCGCATTCCCCTGCTGTCGATGATCATAGATACCCCTGCCTTTTCTGCACTCATGGTAGCACGAAAAAGTAATGTTTGGCTGTATTATGTGTGATATGACCGCCTGCATGCGCGTAAAAGGGCATAAATAGTGGTAGAAAAGGGATTGCATGCAAAAAATTATGCTATAATGCAAATGGCAAGTGGTCCATAGGGAGGTGCTCATATGCCAGCGAAGAAAACAGGAGTAAAAGAAGCATCAGCAGCCGCAAAAGTTGCAGTGAAAGAACCTGCTAAAGCTGAAACGAAGACTGAAACTAAAGCTGCTGCAAAGAAGACTGCCGTGAAGAAGACTGCTGCGAAGAAGCCAGCTGCCAGAAAAACAACTGCTAAGAAGGCAGTGAAGAAGGAAACGGCCGTCCGCAAGGAAGAGGTTAAGAAGGAAGAAGTCAAGAAGACAGAACCAGTCAAGGAAGCTAAGCCTGCTGTTAACATGAAGTCTGTAAAAGATTATGAAGACATCATTAACTGGAAGAAGGGCGAAGCCAATGGTATGGACTGGCTTTATATCGAGATCAAGGCTGATGATCTTCTGACTGAAGTGGAAGCAGGACTTGATAACCTTGCTACAGTATGCCAGGCAATCCGCAACTGCATGCTGGAGGGCGATACATTCATTGTTGAGCCGAAGGGTGATACAGACGCAAACATGACAGTGCGTTATTATTGCGATAACCTGAGCCCTGAGCGTAAAAAGTATTTCCAGAACTAAGACGAACCTATGCTGGCTGATATCAGTCAGCTTTTTTATTTTGCAGAGCAGATGGCAAAGAAGCCGCATACGCCAAAGCATAAGCATAGCTCTGCCAGACCGGTGATGGCATCATATGTCACGATCAGCAGTACTGCTGCAAACAGGCAGGCAAGATACCACATCCATGCATTTCTGTTGAGATCACGCAATGCATACAGAAAATACTGCAGCAGGATAAATGCAGCCAGAGCGAGCAGAATATGCATCTGTGCTGAAAGAGACGCAGAATGTGAATATGGCATGCAGATGGCACTGACCATCAGCACTGCCAACAGGATGATCAGAAACCTTTCATGTTTTATGACAGTGTTCTTCTGCAGCATATGGATTGCATGCAGGCACAGCAGCCCGTCAAGACAGGTAATCATCAGGATTGCCGGACGCCAGGAAGGCATCTGCAGCAGTCCGGTCCAGTTGTATCTGATGGGATTGTTGAGCAGCAGAGGAAGAGCAGTGATCACAGGGACGATGATCCCGCAGAGAATCATATTTGCTTTTTTTGGTGCTGGCAGAAACGGTTTTGTCATACTATCATTCATTATATCCATTCAAAGGAGACATTATGAAGACAGTTGGCATGCAGGGAGCACATGGCACTTTCAGTGAAATGGCCGTGTATCAGTACTTTGGCAAAGACGGCATTGCGGCAAAGGGATATCGAAACTTCGTGGAAATCATGCAGGATCTGGAAAATCATGCGATTGATGATGCTGTTCTGCCGGTAGAAAATACAACGACCGGCATCATTGCGCGCACCTATGATCTGTTCAAGTACTATCATGTCCATGCCGTTGGCGAAGTACTTGTCCCGATTGTGCAGGATCTGATCACATTACCGGGTGCCTCTTTGTCTGATATCAAAGAAGTCTATTCTCATCCGGAGGCACTCTCTCAATGCCAGGGATTCTTTGAGGCACATCCTGACATTCGCTCTGTTCCTTACCAGGATACGGCAAAATCCGTGGAATATATCAAAGCCTGCAAAGATATCTCCAAGGCCGCAATCGGCTCTTCTGCTGCTTCTGCGTATTACCATCTGCCGGCATTATGCCATGCTATTCAGGATTCCAAAACAAATACGACCCGCTTTCTGGTTGTGACATGGAAGGACGATATCCCGGCAGATGCCAACAAGACGAGCCTGATGCTTGTCATCAATCATGAACCAGGCTCTTTGTACCGTGCACTTGCCTCACTGGCAGATAAACAGATCAACATGGTAAAGCTGGAAAGCAGACCGATCCCAGGCAAGATGTTCGAATATCTGTTCTATGTCGATATCATGGGGACACCGGCGGATCCTGTGGTCAAAGAGGCACTGGCGCAGATGAAGAAGTACTGCGTGGAACTCCGCAGTTTTGGCTCTTACCGTGCCGCATCTTTGTAACATTCTTTCAGAAATATCTGATTGCCTTTTCAGAAAGCCGGACTTATAATTGGCCCATGAGCAAAACATACAGAGCTTGCTTTTATTACTTTAGATAGCCCGGGCGATTGAAAGATATTGCCCGTTTCGTGATGAATCCGGCATTATCTGATGGAAAGCAAGATCTTACGAGCCATACGGATGATGCCGTATGGCTTTTTTGTTCAAGGAGGAACAATGGAAATCGAGGTAAAGACAAAACAGAAACAGTATACTGTCATGCTGGAACGCGGTCTGCTGCAGAAGGCATCCAGCCTGATCGGCCGTCATGGCCATGTCTATCTTGTTTCAGAAGACGGTGTGCCTGCTGCCTTCCGCAATACGCTGCAGCAGCAGTACCCGGAGGCTGCCATGTATGTGTTTCCGCATGGTGAACAATCCAAGAATCTGACAACCTGGCAGCAGATTCTCAAAGATATGTTAGAGCATGATCTCGGCAGAAAAGATACCGTGATTGCATTAGGAGGAGGCGTCACCGGCGATATGGCAGGTTTTGCGGCCGCAGCCTACATGCGCGGGATTCCGTATATCAATATCCCGACGACCTCACTTGCCATGATTGATTCTTCCATCGGCGGCAAGACTGCCGTTGACTTCAATGGCGTCAAAAACAGCATCGGTGCGTTCTGGCAGCCTGATCTGGTTCTGGTAGATCCCGATCTGCTTGCAGCACTGCCTGTGCGTCATCTGCACAATGGCCTGGTGGAAGCAGTCAAAGAAGGACTGACTTTTGATCCACAGCTGTTTGCCATCTTTGAACACGATGACTATCTGGATCATATTGATGAAATCATTGCACGCTGTCTGCAGATCAAAAGAGATGTCGTGGAGCAGGATGAACGGGAAGGCGGCATCCGCAAACTGCTGAATTTCGGTCATACATACGGCCATGCCCTGGAATCCTACTTTGGCCTGAACGGCTATTACCATGGAGAATGTGTCGGCATGGGTATGATGATGATCATGAATAACCCAGAGCTGAAAAGACGCTTGCAGGCAGTGCTGGAACGGATGAACTGCCCGGTTTCCTGCACATATGATCCTGAAGCTGTCTATCAGCTGTTATGCCATGACAAGAAGGCAGACCATGATCATGTCACAATTGTGCAGGTAGATGAGATTGGCAAAGGCCATCTGGAAGACTGGCCGCTGCCAAAACTGAAAGAGAGGCTGTACCATGAGTAATACTTTCGGCAGGCATTTGAAAATCACGTTGTTTGGAGAAAGCCACGGACCATCCATTGGCGCCATACTGGATGGCCTGCCAGGCGGTGTGAAGATTGATGAGGAATACATTGCCTCACGCATGCAGCTGCGCAGGGCAGTCGGTACAATCTCCACCGCACGGCAGGAAGCCGATCAGGTTCATATTCTGTCCGGCGTCAAAGACGGATACAGTGAGGGAACACCCATTGCCCTTGTGATCGACAACAGCAATGTACATTCCAAAGACTATTCATCCCTGGCAGATCTTGCCCGTCCAGGCCATGCGGACTATACCGGCCACATCAAGTACGATGGCTTCGAAGATCCCCGCGGCGGCGGTCATTTCTCCGGCCGTCTCACCGCACCGATCACAGCCTGCGGCGCAATTGTCCAGCATATGCTTGCTGAAAAAGGAATTCTCTGCGGCAGCCATATCAGACAGCTTCATGGCATTGATGATCTGCCATTTGACAGCGAACATCTCAAAGAGCAGATCAGCCAGCTGAACCAGAAACAGTTTGCCGTGCTGGATGATATGGCTGCCAAAGCCATGCAGGCAGAGATTGAAGCAGCCAGAAAACAGCTGGATTCTGTCGGCGGCATCCTGGAAACAGCCGTCATCGGACTGCCGGCAGGACTTGGCGAGCCGGAGTTTGACTCTATTGAAAGTCAGCTTGCCCATGGTATTTTCTCCATTCCGGCTGTCAAAGGCATCAGCTTTGGTGAAGGCTTTGGCTTTGCAGGCATGAAAGGCTCGCAGGCAAATGATGCCTTCTGCATCAGAAACGGAAAGATTGAAACGGTGACCAATCACAATGGCGGCATCAATGGCGGCATCACCAACGGCATGCCTGTTCTGTTTCAGACTGTCATCAAGCCAACACCGTCCATTGCGCAGGTTCAGGATACCGTTAACTTTGCAACGAAAGAAGAAACGAAGATTGCCATTCATGGCCGCCACGATCCAGCCATCATCCACCGGGCAAGAGTGGTTGCCGACAGTGTAACCTGTCTTGTTATGGCAGACTTCATGATGGAACGATTTGGCAGGGAGTATTTTCACGGATGAAACTGGGACTGATTGGTAAAACGCTTGGCCATTCATGGTCATGGCAGATTCATGACATGCTGATTCATGAACACTACCAGAACTGGGAACTGTCAGAAGATGAAGTGATTCCGTTTCTGGAAAAGAAAGATTTTACGGGTATCAATGTCACGATTCCATATAAAGAAAAAGTGATGACGGTGCTGGATGAAATCAGCCCCACGGCCGAAAAGATCGGTGCTGTCAACTGCATCATCAACCGTGATGGCAGGCTGTATGGCTATAACACAGACTGTGATGGATTTATGGAACTCGTTAAAACAGCCGGCATGCATATGGAAGGAAAGCATGCAGCTGTGCTTGGCAGCGGCGGTGCTGCCAAGGCAGTCATGGCTGGTGTATCACAGCTTGGCGGCATACCGGTGATGGTATCCAGGCATCCCCATGATGACATGATCAGCTACCAGCAGATGTATGCCATGCAGAACCGTTTTTCCTTCCTGGTCAATGCAACACCGGTTGGCATGTTTCCGCATATGGATGAAACACCGGCGGATCTGGATGTCTTTGAACATCTGGAAGGGGTTGTGGATGTCGTTGCCAACCCGCTGCGTACAAAGCTCTGCTTTCAGGCATCCTGCAAAGGGATGCCCTCGACGGGCGGGCTTGGCATGCTGGTATATCAGGCAGCCGCAGCTGATGCCCTGTTTACCGGGCAGAAAGTCCCGCAGGAGCGTATCGATGCCTGCCTTGGCACACTGCTGAAAGAGCGCCGCAATATCGTCCTGATCGGCATGCCGACTTCTGGCAAAAGCAGCGTGGCACAGATGCTTGGCAAGCAAAGCGGGCAGCAGGTATACGACATGGATACACTGCTGGAACAGCAGTTTGGCACCAGTATCCGCACATGTTTTGAAACCCATGGTGAAGCATATTTCCGTGCAAAGGAAACCAGACTTGCCAGAGAACTTGCAAGCAAAGAAGGCGTGATCATCTCCTGCGGCGGCGGCATTATCAAAAATCCGGAAAACATGCAGGTGTTATCACAGCATGGCGTGGTTGTGTGGCTGCAGAGAAACAGTTTGTTTCCAAGCAGTGACCGGCCGTTAAGTGCTGATGAGGCTTCGCTGAAAAAGCTTTATGAACAGCGCAGAGGGCTGTACGAAATGTACAGTGATATCCAGGTGGAAAACAATGGCACTCTGGAAGATACAGCAGAACAGATACTGAAGAAGATTGGAGAACGAAAATGATCATCACATTAAAGAAAGATGCACCTGAACAGGAAGTTGCGAAGATCCGCGCCAATTTCGAGAGTAAAGGCCTGCGGGTCAATATGATTCTTGGCGAAGACTTCAACGTCTTCGGCCTGGTAGGTGATACCGCCCACCTGGATGAACGTGACATTCTGGCCAATGAATGGGTTGAGAATGTCCAGAGAGTTTCCGCACCGTATAAGCTGGCCAACCGCATGTTCCATCCCCAGGATACAATTGTCAATGTTGCCGGCATTCCAATCGGCGGCAAAGAACCGGTTGTGATTATGGGCGGCCCGTGTTCTGTAGAAGGAGAAGAGCAGGTTGTCCGTATCGCAAAGGAAGTCAAGGATGCCGGCGGATGCATCCTGCGCGGCGGTGCTTACAAGCCCCGTACTTCACCATACTCTTTCCAGGGACTTGGCTATGAAGGCATCCTGGACATGGTCAAGGCACGTGAAAAGACAGGCATGCCGATCGTTTCTGAACTGATGAGCGCTGAGCACATTCCGGAATTCGAAGAAAATGTCGATCTTGTCCAGATCGGGGCCAGAAACATGCAGAACTTTGATCTGCTTAAGGCTGTGGGCAGAATGAAGAAACCGGTGCTGTTAAAGCGAGGCATGTCCGCAACAATTGAAGACTGGATCATGAGCGCTGAATATATCATGGCTTCCGGCAATCCCAATGTCATACTGTGTGAAAGAGGTATCCGCACATTTGAAAAATATACCCGCAACACCATGGATCTTGCCGTCATTCCAATCATCAAGGAAAAGACACATCTGCCGATTGTCATCGATCCTTCCCATTCCACCGGCGACTGGAAGTATGTGGAAGCCGTATCACTGGCTGCGGTGGCAGCCGGTGCAGATGGCCTGATCATTGAAGTACATGATCATCCTGAATGTGCATGGAGCGACGGTGCCCAGTCACTCAAGCCGGAAAAGTTTGCCCATCTTGTGCAGCGCTGCCGCAGAGTGGCAGAAGCGGTTGACCGTGAAGTCAGATGAACGTCACTGTCTCAAAAGGAAACCTGCATGACTTTTCTGTCTGTCTTCCTGCCAGCAAGTCCCTGTCCCACCGGGCACTGATTGCGGCTGGATTAAGCAGTACAGGATGCCGCCTTCATCATGTGGCTGACAACAACGATACTTCGGCAACCATGCACGCACTAAAGATGCGCGGCGCCTCCTTTACAAAAGATGGAGAAGACTGGCTTGTGCATGGCTGCAGTCATGGTGCAATTCCTGCGCAGCCCATTGACTGCTGTGAGTCCGGCAGCACACTTCGTTTTCTGATTCCTCTGTTTGCTGTCCAGCCCGGTACCGCAGCGTTTACAGGACATGGCCGGCTGATGCAGCGGCCCCAGTCTGTTTATGCAGATCTTTTTGCAAAACAGGGTCTGCGCTTTGAAAAACAAGGTGACATTTTGTATGCAGAAGGACCATTGTCCTGCGGTACGTATCAGGCGGCAGGAGATGTTTCCAGCCAGTTTATCAGCGGCCTGCTGTTTGCACTGCCGCTGCTGCCTGGTGAAAGCCGGATTATCGTTTCAGAACCCTTTGAATCAGAAAGCTATGTCGGTCTGACACTGGATATCCTGCATAAAGCAGGCATCCGCGTGAACCGGCAGGGCAATACCTTTACAGTCCCGGGGAATCAGACCTATCACATGCCCGCTTATACGGTGCCGGGTGATGACAGCCAGGCAGCGTTCTTTGCGGCTCTGGCTTTGATCAGCGACAAAGACGGTGACATCCTCAATATGGACCATGACTCTCACCAGGGTGATCATGTCATACTGGATCATATGCGTGCCTTTGGCGCTGAAGTGAGCGAAATTCCCAACGGCTACCATATCCATGCCGCTGATCCACATGGGGCTGTGATTGATCTGGGGGATTGCCCGGATCTAGGCCCGATGGAATTTGCCATGGCCGCCTGTGTCAGGGGTGACAGTACATTTCTGCATGCAGGCAGACTGCGCATCAAGGAGAGTGATCGGATTGCCTGTATGAAGGAAGAAATGGCAAAGCTTGGCTGTATGCTGGAAGACGATGGTGATACAGTATACGTACACGGCGGGAAGGGCGCCCTGCGGCCATCAGCAGTGCTTGGCCATAACGATCATCGCATTGTCATGGCATTAAGCATTCTGGCAGCCTGCAGTGAGCAGCCCATCACGATTGAAGATGCCCAGGCAGTAAACAAAAGCTACCCGGACTTCTATCAGGATCTCGCCCGTACAGGAGCGAAGATTTCATATGATCACTGACACAACCGTATTTGGCATCATCGGTTTAGGTGTTCTTGGCGGCAGCTATGCCAAGGCACTTTCCGCAAAACACTACAAAGTGCTTGCTGTTGATATTAATACATCCGCTCTGCAGGAAGCTGAAAAAAACGGCTGGATTACGGAAGGCAGCATGGATCCATCTCTTCTGTCTGCCTGCGATATTGTCGTTTCCTGTCTGTATCCACATACATTCATCAACTGGATCAAAGAGCATCAGGATGTATTGAAATCCGGGTGTCTGCTCAGTGATGTGACAGGCGTCAAGCGTGAGGTTATGCAGGCAGTCAATCAGCAGCTGCGCAAAGACGTTGAGTATATTGCCTGCCATCCTATGGCGGGAAGGGAAAGCCGCGGTCTTGCCTATGCAGATGAAAAGCGATTCCATGGTGCCAACTTCATCATCGTTCCTGGCGAAAACAATACGGCTGCTGCGATTGCCACAGCCCATCAGCTGGCAGAAATTCTTGGCTTTTCACGCATCGCAGAACTCAGCCCGGAAGAACATGACCGCATGATCGGCTTTCTGTCACAGTTAACACATGTCATTGCTGTTTCCCTTATGAATGTGGCAGACAATACACATCTGGCTGCCTATACAGGTGATTCCTTCCGTGATCTGACCCGTATCGCCAACATCAATGAAGAACTGTGGCCGGAGCTGTTTGTGCTGAACAAGGATAATCTGAGCCGTGAAATTGATGCCTTTGTGGCAGAGATGAAGTCGTTTGAAAAGCTGATTCAGGATGAGGATTATGACCGCATGAAACAGAAGCTCATGCTGGCAACAAAGCGGCGTAAAGCTTTTAACAAGGATCAGGAAAAAGGAGAAGAAAAGAAATGAAGCTGATGGTGCTGAACGGACCGAATCTGAATATGGTCGGCATCCGTGAAAAGGGTATTTATGGGACGGTGTCGTATCAGTGCATGATCGAGATGATCAAGCAGGAAGCAGAGAAGAGAAAGATTGAAGTAGACTGCCGCCAGTCCAACCATGAGGGAGATCTGGTAGACTGGATTCAGGAAGCGTACTTCAATGGCTATGATGGCGTGGTCATGAATCCGGGTGCTTATACGCATACAAGCATTGCCATTGCCGATGCCGTAAAAGCCATTGCACCGATTCCGGTTGTGGAGGTTCATATCAGTGATATCAACAGCCGCGAAGAATTCCGTCATCACAGTTATGCTGCCCCATACTGTCTTACCCAGATCAAGGGCCATGGCCTTGCAGGTTATGTAGAGGCAATGGATGCGATTGCAGCAGCCAAAGCAGGGAAGTAAGATTCTCTGTTTTTTTTCGGGCGGTAAAAGGTACAATAAACACGAGAGGCAAGTGAAGAAGAATGAAATACAAAGTCTGCAGAGGGTGCGGCACCCGTGTTCCTATGTCGAAAGAGAAATGCCCGGTTTGCGGCACCACAGATTTTACGATTGTCGATGAGCCGGAGGAAGAAACCCAGACACTGGACTGGGCACCGGATGGCAATGAAAATACAACCAAGCTGTTTCCCTTGACAGGAAACCAGCATACTATGCAGCGTGATCCAGAAGATGAAGCAGCGCAAAAACCATCAAAGAAACAGATGCCGAAGAAGAAAAAGACACCGAAAAAGAAAACGGAAACAATGAAAGCATCTGAAAAGGGGGAACATACAGGTGTGAACCTCGAACATCTGCTGAAGCGTTTTCCGCCTGTCACGCGGATGCTGATCATGATCCTGAGCGCACTTGTCGTGATTGTGCTGGTTGTCGGTATCGTGGCAGCTGTATCCAGAAAACCGGCAAAGACGGCTGTTACTTCAGCTTCTCCAACTGCAGATGCCACGGCATCCGCAAGTGCCCAGGCTGCCAGAGAAACTGCCAGAGCCGATGGCCAGCCGATTGGCAAGGCTGTCATTACTGCGGATACGATCAAGATCAGAACCGAGCCTAATACGGATGCCGGTGTGCTTGGCATTGTGCAGAAGGATGATCAGTATGATGTGTATGAGATTGAAACAGATGGCAGCTATACATGGTACTGCATCGGCAGTGAGAAATGGATTGCGGATGATGGCGGTGAATGGGTGACATATACAGCTGATGAATAAGCTGGAAATTTGGAAAGACTGACTGAAAATGCTAGAATATGGTCCATGTCGGGCTGTATGTCTGATATTGGGATATTTAGCAGAATATGAAGAAGAAAGAAATTAAGATTTTAATTGTGCTGGTGGTGGCGGCTGTGGCTGCCCTGGGCATCATCAAACTGATACAGAAGAAAAATGCTGGATCTGGTGTGACGGTTGCGATTTATTACCGCGATCAGATTGTGAAAGAGTTTGATCCTGCCAAGGATGCGGTTTATACCGTTAAAGGTGACTATGGGACCCTGGATGTAGAGGTCAAGGATGACAAGTGGCATGTGACCAATGAAGAGTGCCCGAATCATATCTGCCATCAGATGGGCTGGGTTGGACCTGGCGAATATCTGCCGATCACCTGCCTGCCAAACAACATTGTGGTTGTGCAGGAGGGTTCATCCAGCAAATGAGAAATAACAAGACGAAACACTTTGTCTGGCTGGCACTGCTTTCTGCCATGGCAATCACACTTTCTCTGGTGGAGTCCATCTTCATCGGACCGCTGCTGTTTGGCATTCTGCGCATCGGCCTTGCCAATATCATTGCTCTGATTACCATCAAGCTGCTTGGCGTCAGGGATATGATTATCGTCAATACCATGCGGGTTGTCATATCCACACTGATGCAGGGCACGATCTTTGGCTCGGTATTCTGGATCTCGCTGGGAGGCGTTGTCTTATCCAGCATTGTCCTGATCATCCTGGATCATTTCCATGCATCTCTGCTGTTTACATCGATTCTGTGTGCCGTTGCCCATTCCTGTGGACAGGTAATTATTGTGGCTCTGTTCTACATGCAGCCTGGTATTGCCGTTTTACTGCCATATCTGCTGCTGGCATCCATTCCAATGGGAATCATTACCGGCATCATTGCAAAAATGGTACTGGCGAGAATTCATCCCCTGCGCAAAGAAACACTGGCATGAACAGGTGCTTTGACAGCCCTGTTTTTTCTTTTGCAGCCATGGTAAAATACCATCGGCTTGCAAGAAGGGGAGTTAACCATGCGTGATTATGTGATTGCAACTGCATCAACCTGTGATCTGGACCGCACCTGGCTTGATGAACATCAGGTTCCATTTATTTCATATACATTTATTATCGATGATCATTCCTACAATGATGACTGCACAGAGAAAACAAAGGAATTTATTCTGGATCAGATGAAACAGGATAAGCCGGTTTCTACAGCTGCCATTTCTGTATATGCCTATGAGCAGTTCTTTGAGAAGATCCTGCAGCAGGGCAGGGATATTATTTTTCTTGATATGACAAAAGCGCTGTCTTCTTCTTTTTCCAATGCTGTCATGGCATCCCGTGATCTGCAGGAAAAATATCCGGACAGAAAGATTGCCGTGATTGATACAAACGCAGTGACACTGATTCTTGGTTTACTTCTGAAAGAGGCAGTTGCCATGCATGAAAGCGGCAGTGATTTTGATGAAGTTGTCAGTTGGATTGAAACAAACAAGAACAACTTTGTCGGCCGTTTCATGGTCAATGATCTCAAGTGGCTGCGCCGCGGCGGCAGGCTTTCCAATGCGTCTGCCATTGTTGGATCTCTGCTTTCCATCAAGCCGCTGATCATCGTGGATGATGATGGTAAACTTGTTGCTTATAACAAGATCAGAGGCAGACAGAAATGCCTGCATACCCTGATTGAGGATGTCGCAAAATCTATGACAGATGAGACGTCAAAGCATGAAACGGCATTGATCTTCTCTGGTGAAAAGGAAGACGGGGAGGCATTCCGTCAGGAATTCATGGCTGCTTATCCGGATCTGCACAATGTTGGACTGTACAGACTTGGCCCGGTGATCATGGGACATATCGGACCTGGATTTCTGGCTGTTGTCATCTATGGAAAGGGCAGAGAACCGAAGGCCTGAGCTGTGGCTGCACAGCTTTTTATTTTTGTATAATATGCAGACATTTGCACATAGATGGCTGATTGAAAACAATACGTCTGCCCGCTATGATTATTTCAAAGACAGATGTCTTGAAGGAGGACGCAAAGATGAAGATTATTATTGATGCAGTCAGCGAACTGGCCAAGATCAGCTGGAACAAACTGAAGCCTACCGAAAAGGCACTGTTGGCCGCAACTTCTGCAACACTGGTTCTGGCAATGGTCAGCTATGGGATGTCATCCCGCCAGCAGAAAAAACAAAGGCTGATGCATCCATGAAGAGAAACCGCAGATGCGGTTTTTTAAGTTGGAAAAAAGAAAAACCGGATCATGAGATCTGTCACCATCCGGTATTCTATGGAGCAGACGACGGGAATCGGACCCGCGTATTCAGCTTGGGAAGCTGACATTCTACCATTGAATTACGTCTGCGTATATATTGATTATAGCGAAAAGCACCGTACTTGGAAACATGAAGTTTTCTGACGGGATTTGCTACAATAGAGCCATGTTTGAAATGAAACTAACAGATGCCGTCAATCTGGCAGACTGGTATCAGACACATAAGCGGAATCTGCCATGGCGTGATACAGGAAATCCTTATCATGTATGGGTAAGTGAGATCATGCTGCAGCAGACCCGCATTGAAGCAGTAAAGCCAAAGTATGAGCACTTCATGCAGGAACTGCCGGATATTGCTTCGCTGGCTGCATGTCCTGAAGACAGACTGATGAAACTCTGGGAAGGACTTGGCTATTATGCCAGAGCCAGAAATCTGCAGAAATGCGCGATTGTATTGATGAGGGATTATCATGGCGAACTTCCTGCGGATGAGGATGCTTTGAAGCATCTGCCTGGCATCGGCCCCTATACAGCAGGGGCTATTGCTTCGATCAGCTTTGGCATTGGTGTTCCCGCGGTGGATGGCAACGTGCTGCGTGTTTTATCGCGCTATGTTGAAAACGAAGAAGATGTCCGCCTGCCATCTGTCCGCCAGGAAGCTGAAAAAGCCATCAGGACGGTCTTTGAACAGGATCATGATCCATCCTTTGTCAAAGCATTCAATCAGGGATTGATGGAGCTTGGTGAAACGATATGCACACCCAATGGCACACCATCCTGTTCCCATTGCCCGCTTTGTATGTCCTGCCTTGCCAGCAGCCATGGCAGCTGGGATCATATTCCGTACCGTTCTTCATTAAAAGACAGAAGGATTGTGGAACGGACACTGTATATCATCAAAGACGGCCAGCGCTTTCTGCTGCATAAGCGCCCCAAAAGAGGACTGCTGGCAGGTCTGTATGAGTTCCCGGCCATGGATGGCTTTGCGGATGAAAAGAAGATCCTGCACCAGGTGGAGACACTTGGCTTTGCGCCCGTACATATCCGTGCACTGCCTGAGGCCAGGCATGTCTTTACCCATCTGGAATGGCATATGCATGCCTGGGAAATTCAATGCGCGCAGGCGGATCTTGCTTTGCCATCTGACTGGATTCTGGTTACAAAAAAGGAACTGGCAAACTGTGCCGTTCCTTCCGCATTCAAAACATATCTTGACTGGTATTCACTGCACGGCTAGTCAGCTGCCCTGACCGGCAAACCGGGTGATCGCAACTGTCTGCTTTTCACTGAGAGAATGTGCAGACTGCGGGGCAAAGCCGCGGTTGTTCCGGCGGCGGGAAGAAGAACGATTCCCAGCTTTTCCTGAAACCCGATGGTTTGTCTGTGCACCTGGCTTTTTAGAAGAAGCTGCTTTCACAGATGCAGATCTGTGCTTTGTGTTCCCTGCATGGGTGCCAGTCTTTGCCTTTGTGTTTGTATGGGCATGTCCAGACGCATTTTGATGTGCGGCTTTCTTTACCGGCTTTGTATCTGCAGGCCGGCTTTTCTTTTCACTATGTGCATGTTTACCGTGTGCATCCGCTGTATGTGTACTGCGGTGATGCACCGGTTTTCTGTTCTGTTTGTGTTCCTGTTTTTCAGGATTTGTTTTCTTCTGTATATCTTCCGTATTAACTGCCTCCTTTTTTCGTTTGACTGCTTCGGCAAGTTCCTTGCTTGTGCCGCCGATCCTTCTGCCATCCTCATAGGTCCATGCGGATGTATTTTCGCCGCCTCGATGCATCAGAAACTGCGCTGCTTCATTCAGGCTGGCAAATTCTGCATTCTGTACAAAGTGCGCCATACCGCTGTCATCTTCACTGACGATGCCTCTTGCCAGGAAATCATCATACATTCTGTGCATGCGGCGCATATCCCGCTGGCCATAGGCTTTGAACACAGTACCAGGCAGCACTTCAATATTCATGCTGTGATGAAAGATTGCCCGGGCATTGGCACTGGGCGAGGAGAGCACCAGGACATCATCCTCGGTACGCTCATCCTGCCGTACATTTTCCTCCTCATACGGATAAATCGCAATGATGCGTTCAGCCAGTTCATCACACCGTTTCAGAATCGTATCCTTATTCCAGACAGGAGACTGCAGGATCTCCGTATTCATACGGATATGCATTGTCTTTTCAAGAATTTTCTTCTTGTAGGCAAAGTCTTCATTGCCCATGCGTGTATTATCATCCTGGGCACACAGAGTCAGATTGCCGATCAGATTGGCATAGAACGCATATTCATCCTCATTTGCCGTACCCGCATGTTTTTTCCACCAGGCATTAGGATGCTGCGGCATGATATGCTCAATATTCAGGCTGGATGTATCGACCTTCACACTGGCACCGTCCTGCTCAATGCGTTCAAGCACCGGCCGCAGGACCATCAGAGAATAGGCATTGATTTCTTTCAACTGTCCCCTGAGCTGTTCGTCAGTAGGCATCACATTGGCATTGGAACGGTTATAAGTCACTAGATCATTGACCGTAATAGCATGGAAGTCACCATGTGTTTTTGTAAATGTGCGCATCACACTGCGCAGCAGGATCGGAAAATAGCGGCCAAGCTGTGAGTTGTCCATGCCGCATAATGCTCTTCTGGTCAGATAAGAGTCTATCAGGCATACCGTTCTGGCAAAAGCAGATTCCGGAATCTGATTCTGCAGATACAGGCGTGCTGCTTCCATCAGAAAGGGAGCAGGCAGACGGGAGGCAGAAACGCGGAATGCAGCACAGGCTGCCTCTGCTTCCGTTCCTTCCATTTCGCCGTGATAAATCCGATCATAGTAGCCTGCATAGCGGTTGATCTCCTGCAGCAGATTTTCTGTGGATTCCTTTCTGCTGTGCCAGTACTGCTTGAACCCTTCATAGACATCTTTCCTGGACAGCAGGCTGTATGTCTTGATGGCAAGATAATAGCGGAAGAACTCTTCCAGACGTCTGGAATCCGTAAACTGCTGCTCCAGCGGCTGCCAGTACATCCTGTACAGCCGTTCCTGCAGGTCATCCGGATGATTCATCAGAATATAATTGCGGATCAGATCGGCAGATGTCAGCGGGGCACCAGCCGCATTGATGGACTCAAAGATCTGCTGGGCATTGTCTCCGGCAGAAAGGGGAAACTCCAGAATGTCGACACGGGACAGCGTATCCAGAATCTGCTGCAGAGAATATATCTCGGCAAGTTTTCTGATCCGCCGGCAGATATATTCATAGTTGCGGTATACATACGTGTCTTTATCGTGCTGGCTGAAAGAGTCCACATTGCCATAGACAAGCCTGGCATACACATCATCACTTGATACTGCCGGCTTCAGCCGCAGTGCTGCATTCTGCGGTGCATGCTTGTTAAACAGATAGTAGTCATCAATGATGCCGGCTGTCTCTTCATCGTTCTTTTCCAGAGCAGTTTTCTTTAGAGCCAGCAGAAAGATAAACGCAGTTGTCAGACGCTGCTGGCCGTCCACAATCTGCAATTGCCGGAATACACCGGAAAGACTTGTTTCCATGTAGATGATGATGCCAAGAAAATGGGATGCATTTGTCTGCACCAGAAGATCCTGGATATCATCCATAAAGCGTGCTGTTTCCTTTTCAGGATTCCACGCATAATTGCGCTGATACACAGGAATCACAAACTGTGAACCCATGTTCGCTTTAATAAAGTCAGAGAGATTGCCTCTGACAGGCTGTTTTTGCATTGTTGAAATTACCTCACGATCAGAGTATTCAAATGGCAGTATAGCGAAGTGAATCTCTGTCTTTTCTTATTTATCACACAGATTGCATGATGCCGTGGACCATCTGCAATCGTATCTTACATACTAAAATGAGAAGGCACCACTACAATGCCTTCTCATTAGCAGGGGTAGAGAGAATCGAACTCCCATCAACGGTTTTGGAGACCGATGTACTACCATTGTACGATACCCCTATTAAAAATGGTGACGAGTACGGGATTCGGACCCGTGAATGCCGCCGTGAAAGGGCGGTGTGTTAAGCCGCTTCACCAACTCGCCACACAAATGGTGCTCATTGATAGTAACATACGCTCCGATCAGATGCAAGATTTATTTTCTCCATTCCGATCACGGATTGCACAGCGCACATGGCGTATAGCCCATCTGGATCAATTCATCCCGGCTCTGCCTGCTTTCCTGCCTGTTCTTCTCTTTCATCTTTTTGACAGCAGAACAGCCCGGACGGTGAAACTCCTTTGTGGAAGTGTTCAGGATATAGTAAGTCTCAGCATTTGTGGATGTATCGGATGTATCAGTCTGCGCTGCCTGTGTACTCTGTGCCTGCTGTTCTTCTGTCTGGCCGGGTGTCCAGTTGGTATCCGGATCACATGAGAACCAATAGTTTGTACCATTGCTGTAAACCGTTACTTCACCCTGATCATCTGTACGGAAGATCTGGGCACCGTGATCTTTGAATACCTGCAGTGCCTGGGCAGAAGGGTGGCCATAGCTGTTGCCCTTGCCGCAGCTGATCCAGACATAGGAAGGAGAAACCGCACTGACAAAGGCATCAGAGCTGGAAGTGGAGGAGCCATGGTGGCCTGCTGCATACACATCCGATTTCAGGGTATAGCCAGATGAAACCATATCTGCTTCCTCTTCTGCTTCGGCATCACCGGTGATGATCATGGAAAAGCCGCCATAGGCAATGCGGATGGCAATGGATTTGTTGTTGTCCGATGGCAGGGACATGTCGATCGGGCCAACGACCTGAAAGCTTGCATTGCCAAGTGCATAGGCCTGCCCGGGTTCCGGATGAACGGTGTTGATGCCCTGGGATGCCTGCACAAAGGAATTGTAGATTTTGGAATCCGAGGTTGTATCCGGACACAGAATCGTATTCACGGAAGCGGTATGAAGAACGCCTACCAGGCCGGCAATATGATCCTCATCGTAGTGTGAAGCAATCATATAATCCAGCGAAGTGATATTGTGCTGTTTCAGCCAGGCGACAACATAGGATGAGCGGCTGCGCGGACCGCCGTCAAACAGCATGGTATGTCCATCAGCCTGAATCAGGATGGACAAGCCCTGATGTACATCCAGCATCACTGCTTCAAACCCGGCACCATCTGTACTTTCCAAGGCAATGGCTGCAGAGACTTGTGCAGATGATGAAGAAGCAGGGGCAGATGCGGAAGGAACTGCTGAGGAAGCAGACTGTGCAGAAACAGCTGATGTACCTGCGGCAGTACAGCCGGACAAGAAAAGAGAAAGTGTACAGAAGACACCGACAAGTTTCTGATATAGATTACGCATGGCGTGACAGGATCCTCTCTTGACACTGCCATGATAACATTGCTGGTTTCCAGTTTCAGGCAATCTTCACTTTCCAACAGACACTTAACAAAAACTGTACTTATATTTTCTTTGCCCAGGAAGAAGAGAAGATGATGAAAGAAACGGAAACATTCCTGCGTACAGAAGAAAAATTTGATCTGACAGAGGAGCAGGCCGCAGTATTTCTTGATGAAATCAAGTCATACATCGTGCCGGATGTCTATCCCAACTATACACTGCATTCTCTGTATTATGATACGGACAATTATGTGATGATTTCCCACTGCCTGAATCATCCCTGTACCGCGAGAAGATGCGCCTGCGCAGCTATGGCGTGATCACGATAAAACAAAGAAAGAGCCTGCAGGACTATGTGGATGCCGTTACAAAATAAGTGGACAAGCCGGGCTAAAATACTATGATTATATAGGTAATCCTAAAGGAGGAGCATAAGATGGTTAACTGGAAAAATCTCGATGAGCTGGCATCTTTCAAAGCACTGAAAGAGCTGCCGGCTGTTGATCTGAAGACAGAAATGACAGGTGAAAAAGGCGCCGAAAGAGTCAAGGCATACACAGTGCCGATGGCAGAAGGACTGTCCTACAATTTTGCTGCAAAGGCTGTCAATGATGATGTTCTTGCTGTACTGCAGAAGCTTGCGGATGAGGCACAACTGGAAGACAAGTTTGCCGAACTTTACAATGGCGGCATGGTCAATACCGGTGAAAAGAGATATGTTCTGCATCATCTGTGCAGAGGCCAGCTTGGCAATGATGTCATTGCGGATGGTCAGAACAAGAGAGAGTTCTATGTAGAACAGCAGAACCGTATCGCTGCTTTTGCAAAGAAGGTATACAGCGGCGAGATTGCCAATGAGAAGGGTGAGAAGTTCACAACGGTTGTGCAGATCGGCATCGGCGGATCCGACCTTGGTCCAAGAGCCATGTATCTGGCACTGGAAAACTGGGCAAAGGCAAATGGAAAGCTCAAGATGAATGCAAAGTTCATCTCCAATGTTGACCCGGATGATGCAGCAGCTGTTTTGAACAGCACCGATGTTGCCCATGCTCTGTTCATCCTTGTTTCCAAGAGCGGCACAACGCTTGAGACACTGACAAACGAGACCTTTGTCAAGAATGCGCTCAAAAAAGAGGGACTGGATCCTTCCAAGCATATGATTGCCGTCACTTCCGAGGCTTCTCCACTTGCCCATAACGAAGGCTATCTGGATGCATTCTATATGGATAATTATATTGGCGGCAGATATTCTTCTTCCAGTGCTGTCGGCGGAGCTGTTCTTTCCCTGGCCTTTGGCCCGGAAACCTTCGCTGAATTCCTGGAAGGTATGGCAGCAGAAGACAAGACCGCAAAGGAAACAGATATCCGCAAGAACCCGGCAATGCTCGATGCTTTGATCGGTGTTTATGAAAGAAATGTGCTGAACTATGAATGCACAGCTGTTCTGCCGTATTCACAGGCACTGAGCAGATTCCCGGCTCATCTGCAGCAGCTTGACATGGAATCCAACGGCAAGTCTGTCAACCGTTTTGGTGAACCGATGAATTACAAGACCGGCCCGATCCTCTTTGGTGAGCCAGGCACAAACGGCCAGCATTCTTTCTACCAGCTGCTTCATCAGGGAACCAATATCGTTCCGCTGCAGTTTGTTGGCTTCCGCAAGAACCAGTGCGGTATGGATGATGTCATTGAGGGCTCCACTTCCCAGGCAAAGCTGTGCGCCAATGTGGCTGCCCAGATCGTTGCCTTCGCAACCGGCAAGGATGATGATAATCCGAACAAGAGATTTGCCGGCAACAGACCTTCTTCCATTATTATCGGCGATCAGCTGACACCAAGAACACTTGGCGCTCTGCTTGCCCACTTTGAAAACAAGGTCATGTTCCAGGGATTTGCCTGGAATGTCAATTCCTTCGATCAGGAAGGCGTCCAGCTTGGCAAAGTGCTTGCCAAGAAGGTGCTTGCCCATCAGACAGATGGTGCGCTTGCTGCCTACAGCGATCTGCTGAATATCTGAATATCATCTCTCAGGGGCTGTAACAGTTGAATAAGCTGTTGCAGCTCATTTTTATGCTTACACATTTTTTCGCTGTATATCTATCCGTACAAACACAAAGCCGATCCGTTCAAATAACACGCATAGTCACCCCAGAGGAATGCTCGTCAAAATTCTTCTGTTTGCTTACACGAACCGTATTTTTTCCCTGACTGATTGTTATGCCTCTCATGAAATGGCTCTGCTGAATATGTTCTGGTAAAGGTAATACAAAAAAACAAAAAAAGCCTATAAAAGAGCTAATCCATTAGCAACTGTTACGGGCCCGTTCAAGGAAATGGCAGATCTACAGTGGATTTTATTTCTTGATATGGAGTTTTCTTAAAATTAAATATAACATCCATGCCAAGATCATAAGAATTCCGCATTGGTCTAAGTTAACCCGGTAAAGAATAGCTGATTCTGAATCTACTATCATCCATAGTATGTTATAAAGTACATATCCAATGAAAATCAGAATAATACTTAATAACAAGTCTTTGGTGGTGTTGCGATCATCAGCAATTTTACTCAGAATTGTGTGTAATTTCCTAATCATTCCACTCTATAACCCCCGTATACAAAAGCCCATGAAATATCCAGTTCAATCTTAGGATATTGAAGCTTTTTGCTCCGTACAGAACTAGCAATCATACCACAATATGCGCTAACCGCACTTGCACCTAATGATACTACTAATCCTGCACCAGCAGCGAATAATAAACCATATGCGGCAGACACACTTCCCATAGCAGTGCTACATGTTTCTAAATCACTGGCAAATGCTTCTGCAGCTGCATTAGTTCTAAAAATGTGTCTTACTCCCCACCAGAATTGATCAATTTGATGTGCTGCATAAGCTCTCATTATTACTGGATTGGAACTGGATACGATCTTTTTAGAAACCTCATCAATGGTGAAGCTGTTGATAGACACAAAATGATTAGCTCTTTCCAGCATAGAGTATGCTGTGTGCAGTACCCCTGAATCTATAGCTGTCTCTTCAGGGACGGTCAATACGTAACTATTGTTCTGGACAATAACATATTTGTCAATCATGCTGATTTCAGAGATTGATAATGAGGATCCAGTGATAGTTTCTGACTGGTTGGTGGTGTTAGAGGCAGAATTATCTGCATCTACAGGATTAACGTTGAATAGCAGTGTATCATTATAGAGATGGCACTTAATATTATCTTTTTCATGCGTTTTCTCCTTTCATTTACAGATCTGCCAATTAACGCCTACCTATATAGTAGTATAAATGATGGCTGATTATGATTCATAATTCATTAGAGGCCTGTAACAGTTGCTAATGGATTAGCTCTGTTATTTGTGCATAAGAGAATAATAATGCATGAATATATAATATTTATAGCTCAAATATATGCTTTATTCATGATTTTACATTCATATAGCAGGGTACTTAATGCCTATATGTGTGAGGTATGCGCTTACATGGCCGGATTTTTCTTTTTCTTTTCTTTTTCTTGATGCTTTATGGTAAAACCTTGTGGCGGAGGAACTAAAGAAGATGAAGTATACAGAAACATATTGCGGACCGATGTGCTATGTGAAGTTTGATGATGCCATTGTGTCTGGAGATTCACTGGAAGAGAAGGCAGCGGCTGCAGCTTCCTGGCTGAGCAGCCTGATTGCCAATGAAGATATTGGCGCCAAGAGTGTGCATGTTTATACCGGCAGCAAACGTTCAGATGTACGTATGGTTGTCTCTGGATCCACAGTGTCCCTGCAGGATATGAAGGGCATGGATGATCCCGAATTGTCCATGATTGTGATGATCGCAGCACCGGAAGTGCTGAATGGAGAAGAAATCTGCGTCTCTGTCAGTATGGATGATATGCGTCCGGAGATTATCTTGAACCAGGAAGCCTGCGGTAAATATGCCAAGCAGCGCTTTGTGCAGGAAGTCCTGGAGGACTGAAAAAAATAAATTTGTGGTTGACCAGATAACGTGCCGGGAGTAGGATAAATCCCGGTAAAGAAAAGACATGCTTTTAAGATAGTACAGAGAGACTATGAAGGCTTGTTGTGATCCTGGACGGGATTGTATGCATGGGTGACCTGCAGCTGACATGTGCTCTCTGACATGTCAGCTGTTTTTTCTTCCGGTAAGGAGACAGAAGGAAAATGAAAAAGGGAACTGAGAAGCTTACGAAACGTATGATGGCTGCCCTGGCAGCCGGCCTGCTCTTCGGCATTGCGATGATTGCCCTGCGTGAAACACTGAAGGGAAATGGCCACGAAGCCATCTGGAATGTTTTGAACAAAGTTCTGTTTGCGGATATTTCAGCAGAAGGCAACGAACATGCCATTGGCCTGTTCTACATCATTGGACAGTTGTTTGTCAGATCACTGCAGCTGGTCATCGTACCGATGGTATTCACAAGCATCGTGCTGGCCATGATCCGCATCAAGGATGCCAGCAAGCTTGGCCGCATCTCCCGCCGTACCATTGGCTACTTCCTGTTAACAACTGTCATTGCCATTCTGCTTGCGTCCACAGTCGGCATGGGGGCATACAATGCCGGCCTGTTCAACCAGAGCGCCGCAGCGGCTATTGACAGTACGCAGGGTACAGAGGCTGCTAACCCGCTGATGATCATCATCAACGCTGTGCCGAACAACCTCGCATCTGCCTTCACCAATAACGGCGGCGTGCTTGCCATCGTTGTAGTAGCCGTCATGTGCGGCCTTGCCGTCAACAAGCTGCGTGACAAAGTCACAGCACTGCCCAAGCTCTGTGAAGAAGTCAGTGACATCATCACAGTTGTACTGACCTTCATCGTGAACCGCCTCGGTCCGGTTGCCATCTTCTGCCTGATTTCCAGAACATGCGCATCCTACGGCATTTCCTACCTCAAACCGGCTATGGCCTATGTCCTGCTCACCGTCGCGCTCCTGCTGATTGTGCTGCTGTTTGGCTACGGACTGTTTGTACGCATCACAACCGGCGTCAAAGCATCAGTCTTCCAGAAACGCATTGCCAAGGTTGCACTGTTTGGCTTCTCCACATCTTCCTCAGCCGCAACACTGCCGCTGAACATGAAGACAGCCACGGAAGAGCTTGGCGTACCGTCTGAAATCGCAAGCTTCGTACTGCCGCTTGGCATGACCGTCAATATGGACGGCACCGCGATCATGCAGGTTATTGCCACACTGTTCATCGCCGGTGTCAGCGGCTACCACATCACGATGCCGACTCTGATTCTGATCGGCCTGTTGGCCATTGTTGCAAGCGTCGGCACACCGGCTGCCCCGGGTGCTGGTGCCGTGATCCTGTTCACCATCCTCTCCGGTGTCGGCATCAACAACGACATGGCGCTGATGACATACTCCCTCATCCTGGCAATCAACAGACCGATTGAAATGCTGGTTACATCACTGAATGTCGTCAGTGATACAGCCTGCGCAATGGCAGTAGCCAAGAATGAAAATTGCCTGGATACAGGATCTCTGATGGATACAGAAGAGATGCCTGCTGCCCAGACACATGAGCCGAAGTAATAGGAAAAAGCTATTGCTGAAAACAGAATAATCATATTAGATGCCTCATCAACACTTCGCTACAATGGCTGAGAAAGATGAGGCATTTTTATATGACAAATACGATTCGGGCACCATGGCGGTACGATTTTGTCGGCAGTTTTCTAAGACCGGCATATCTCAAGGAAGCCAGAGAACAGAAAGCAAAAGGGCAGATCAGTGAAGAACAGCTGACAGAAGTAGAAAACAAAGCAATTGAGGATCTGATTGCCAAAGAAAAGAAAGCAGGATTCCACATTTTGACGGATGGTGAATTCCGCCGTTCGGCATGGCATCTTGACTTCATGTGGGGGTTTGACGGCATCACGCATGCGCCAACCAAGACCGGTCTTCCTTTTGCCGGCGAGGCAGCTATGATTGATGATACCTGGGTAACGGGGAAGATTGCTTACAAGGGACATCATCCATTTCTGGATCATTTCCGTTTTGTGGATGAGCGTACTGATGAAAATACAGCAGCCAAGCTGACCATTCCGGCACCGGCACAGTTTCTGGAACAGTTTGATATGCCTTTTGCAAAGGAAACAACAAGCCGTGTTTATCCGGATGAGAAAGATCTGATCCATGATATCGTGGAAGCATATGCTGCATTCATTGGAGATCTGTACAAAGAAGGCTGCCGCAATCTGCAGCTGGATGACTGTTCATGGGGACTGCTGGCAGATCCAAGACGTTATCAGTTCTTTGATACGGATGATGCAGGCATTGAAGAAATCAAGGAGCGCTATCTGGATATTAATAATGCTGTCATTGCCAGAGCACCAGAGGACCTGACCATCAATACTCATGTATGCCGCGGCAACTTCCATTCCACATATGCTGCCACCGGAGGCTATGACAGCATCGCAGCCTTCCTGTTTGCCCGTGAGAATGTCAATGCCTTCTATCTGGAATATGATACCGAAAGAGCAGGCGGTTTTGAGCCATTGCGTCAGGTGCCGAAAGATAAAAAGGTCGTGCTTGGCCTGATCACTACAAAGTCCGGTGAACTGGAAGATCCGGATCTGATCAAGCGCAGAATCCGCCAGGCCTCAGCCTTCATTGATCTGGACCGTCTGTGCCTGTCTCCACAGTGCGGCTTTGCGTCCTGTGAGATTGGCAACAAGCTTTCTGAACAGCAGGAGTGGGACAAGCTTGCCCTGGTGAAAAAGATTGCTGAGGATGTCTGGAAGGACGCCTGAAGACAAAATAAAACGATCTGTCACAGTGGTCTGTATCAATTGACCGCTGTGCAACAGATCGTTTTTTTTCTTTTACTTCCAGCCTTTTTCCTTGATGTAATGATCGAACATATAGTGACCGACACCGCCGTCTTCACAGTCATATTCCGTCACTGCATCCGCACATGCCTTGGTGCCATCGGAGCCATTCTTTAAGCAGACACCCCAGCCGGCATCCTTCAGCATGGCATCATCATTCTCATTGTCGCCAAAGGCAATGATTTCACCCATGTCGAAATTGTTCCAGCTGACATAGCGCTGCAGGCCTTTGCCTTTATCAATACCCTTGTGCATGATCTCCACCGTTCCTGGATAGGTGCCGAAGATCTGATAATTATCACCAAACTTTTCCAGAAAGCGGCTGCGGATGAGATGGTCATAGGCAGGTTCAGCACGGAACAGGAACTTGAATGTCGGCTTTTCACAGAAGCCATCAATATCATCGGTCTTATCAATGAAGTGGAAGCCGTGGCGCTGGGCAGATTCCATCAGCTCACCGCCGATGTACATGGCATTGTGATTGCCGCCGCCTTCCGCATTGACGGCAATCTTGTACTCGTCAACCAGCGGCAGCATCCAGTGCAGGATGGCCTTCATCTCATCGATGCTGAGATAATCTGTCTGCCAACTCTTGTTCTGCAGGCGGTCAAATACCATGCCGCCATTCATGCCGACAATATAATCAAACTCAAAGCCAAGTCCCCAGTTTCTACCGGTGTTTTTCAGCTTTTCATCAATTTCTCTTCCTGTTGCCAGGCCAAGCTTTACACCATGCTTGTGGAGAATCTGAAATGCTTCAATAGTAACTTCCGGAAGATCACCGCCCTTGGCAGTCAGGGTCATATCAATGTCTGCTGCCAGTGCCTTGATATTGTTAATCATACTCTCAATCCACCTCTTTTTAACTTTATCAACTGCCATCAATCATAACATTTTTCCATTGCTTTGCGGGAAAAGCATGGACACTTAGACGCTTCTGTAATGTTAAATCCAACTCTTTTCAACGTCTTAACGCAATCTTAATGCCGTCAGTATGATCATTAATCCCGTCTTAATTCCATCCAGACGATAATACAAGTGCAAAGAGGGGGGATTGTATGAAACAACTGCGTGAAAGGCTGGAACATTTCTCCACCTTCCAGGTGATTCTTGCCGGCTTTGCCATTGTGATTCTGATCGGCAGCTTTCTTCTCTGCCTGCCGGTATCCAGCATCCAGCATGTCTGGACACCCTATATCGATTCTCTGTTCACATCGACTTCAGCAGTCTGTGTCACCGGCCTGATCGTCCATGATACCGCAACGTACTGGTCGCTGTTTGGCCGTATCGTTATTCTGTGTCTGATTCAGATCGGCGGTCTTGGCGTTGTGACCATCGCCGTTACGCTGGCGATCATGTCAGGACGCCGGATCGGTCTGATGCAGCGCAGCCTGATGCAGAGTTCTATCTCTGCACCAAGCATCGGCGGTATTGTCAGACTGACCAAGTTCATCGTCAGAAGCACACTTAGCATTGAGCTGATCGGTGCTGCCATGATGAGCCCGGTCTTCATCAGAGACTTTGGCGTGATGCGCGGCATCGGCTATGCGGTATTCCATTCTGTATCTGCATTCTGCAATGCTGGATTTGATCTGATGGGTGTGCGCCAACCATATTCTTCGCTGACCAGCTACAGTGACAACTCTGTCATCTGCATCACGATCATGGCACTGATCATTGTCGGCGGCCTTGGTTTCCTGACCTGGTCAGACATTGTCCATAACGGCATCCATTTCCGCCGCATGCACCTGCAGACAAAGGTGATACTTGTCACCACACTGTGTCTGATCCTGATCCCGTTCCTGTATTTCTTCTTCGTGGAATACAGGGATGGATCAATTGGCAGCCGCATCCTGCTGGCACTGTTCCAGAGTGTGACACCGCGTACTGCCGGCTTTAATACAGCGGATTACAGCAAGATGAGTGATACTGGCTTAATGATCACGACGATCTTGATGCTGATCGGCGGCGCACCTGGTTCTACTGCCGGCGGCATGAAAGTCACAACGGCAGCCGTGCTGCTTGTGTTTGTGGCCGGTGCATTGCGCAGACATGATCAGGTGACAATGTTCAAGCGCGGCATTGATACCAGCGTCATCCATGATGCCGCTGCGCTGTGCGGCACATATCTGCTGCTGTTTCTGATCGGATCCATGATCCTGTCCGCAACAGAAAATATTGGGATCATGAAGTGCATGTTCGAGTGTGCATCCGCACTTGGCACGGTTGGTCTGACAACCGGCATCACACCGACACTGCATGTGTGGTCGCATCTGATTTTGATTGCATTTATGTATTTTGGCCGGGTAGGGGCACTGACGATGGCATATGCCACAGTGACCAGAAAGCCAAAGAAAAAAGGCACTTTGCCTTGTGAAAGGTTGATGGTGGGTTGATATGAAAAATGTTTTGTTGATTGGTCTTGGCAGATTCGGCCGTTATACGGCAAGCAAACTGTATGATCTTGGCCATCAGGTGATGGCAGTAGATAAAGATGAAGAACGTGTTTCCAAAGTGCTGAACTATGTGACCAATGCGGTCATTGGGGATGGTACAGACAAGGACTTCATTGCCAGCCTTGGTGTACCAAACTATGATCTGTGCATTGTTGCCATTGGCGATGATTTCCTGAGTTCCCTGGAGACAACATCGCTGCTGAAAGATTATGGTGCCAAAAAGGTAGTGTCCCGGGCAACCATGGCATCCCAGGAGAAATTCCTTTTGCGCAATGGAGCCGATTACGTGGTGTTCCCAGAACGCCAGCTGGGCACCTGGACAGCCATCCGGTACAGTTCCGATAATATCGAAAACTTCTTTGAACTGATGGATGGCTATGCCGTGTTTGAAGTCAGGGTACCGGACAGCTGGGACGGCCGCAAGATCGGCGAGCTTGATGTCCGCAAGAAATATGGCGTCAATATTCTTGGCATCCGCAGACCGCAGGAAAAGATTGATATGAATATTGCCTACGATACTGTCCTGCAGGCAGGGCAGACAATGCTGATCCTTGGCAAACAGGATGATATGCAGAAGATCCTGAAACTGTAAGAAAAGGAAAAGGTGGAGATTATGATTGGATTGGTATTATTCAGTGCATGTGCACTTCTGCTGTACTTTCTGATTGAGAAGATTTTCAAGATGGTGTCAAAGGCAAATACGGAAGTGCCGGTGACCCGCTATATGGAGCCGCGCCATACATACCGCATTGCCATTGATAATCCAAGCTACTATGGTATTGCTTCCCGTATCTCCAAGGAATTTTCTGAGAATACAGAAGTCATCATGTTTACCGGTACAGCTGGTGAAATTGCAAATGCCCTTGAGGATCGCACGATCGATGTGGCAATTGTCTCCAGCACAGCCGATATGCCGCAGCTTGGCGATTATGATGTCATGTATACAGAAAGCAGCGGCGAGCCGATTACCATTGCCGGCAGCGATGTCCGCCTGGAACCGCTGTCCAATCAGGTCCGTTCCTTCCGCATCATCTACCGCTCACCGCTTGTGCAGGTGGTAGAAAAAGCCGGTATCGTTCCTGCAGCGCATAAGCTCGCTGTATAATAGAGTCATGCTTGCAGAGAAATCCAGCAAAGAACGTCATATACTTGTCTGCCTGTCATCATCACCCAGCAGTCTGAGCGTGATCCGGGCAGCATCATCAGCGGCAGAAGTCTATCACTGCCGCTTTACTGCGATTTGCGTACTGCGCCATCCCAATGAGGAAAATCCAGGCCAGGCCGCTAACATTGTTGCAGCAGAACATGCTGGTGCCCAGGTAACACAGATCCAGGGCAGCGATATCATTTCTTCCATTGCCGACTTTGCCGTCGTCAATCATGTCACAGATGTTTACATCGGCAAGTCAGGCCCATCCCGCTTTCATAAACCGCCATATGCACGGCTGATGAAGGCACTGCCGCATACGGATATCCATGTGATTCCGGATGCCGAAGTCATTCTGAAACCATCCCATCTCCACCAGTCCAGCCATATCCGTCTTTCCCTTGCTGAAACCGGCAAGATGGCTGCCATCATGGGCATCGCTACGATCATCTGTGCATTCTTCTTTCATTCAAAATATTCCAACGACAATATCATCACGATCTATCTGCTGGCAGTTCTTGTCACTTCCGTTGTCACTGCCGAAAGAATCTACGGCGTAGCCAGTGCACTGCTGTTTGTCTTCCTGTTTAACTATCTGTTTATTGAGCCGCGCTTTACGCTGATGGTCTATGATCCATATTACATTGTGACCTATGCTGTCAGTATCATTGCGGCTTTAATTACTTCCACAGTTGCAGCCAGACTGAAACAGAGCACGCGGGTTGCCATGGAAAGTGCGGATCAGTCACAGGTACTGCTGGATGCGTCCGAGCTTCTCCAGCATGCCGTGGATGCTTCTGATATCATCCGGATCACATCCAATCAGCTTGTCCAGCTCATGGGACGCTCCGTGATCTTTTATCCTGTTCAGGACGGCAAGCTGGCAAAGCCGCTGTATTTTCCAGCTTCCCAGCAGGAAGAAGTACTGCCGGATGAAAGTGATGCCGCCAACTGGACACTTGCCAACAACCACCGTTCGGGTGCTTTTACATCCAAATTCCCGCAATATGAATGTCAGTATCTTGCTGTACGGGTATCGGAGCAGATGTATGGCGTCATTGGCATCCGTATGCAGGGACGGCCATTTACGGAGTTTGAAAAAAACATCCTGCTGTCCTTGATCGGCGAATGCGGACTGTCACTGGAAAACAATGAAAATAACAGGAAACGAGAGAAAATGGAAATTGTAGCAGAAAATGAACGTTTCCGTGCCAATCTGCTGCGTTCCGTTTCCCATGATCTGCGCACCCCGCTGACATCCATCTCCGGCAATGCCAGCAACCTTGTCCATCATGCAGATATTCTGAGTGAACAGCAGAAACAGGGAATCTATACAGATATTTATGATGATTCCATGTGGCTGATTGAGCTTGTTGAAAATATGCTTTCCGTGACGCGGCTGGAAGAGGGCAGCTGCCTGCATCCTTCAGTAGAAGTCGTACAGGATGTGATTGATGAATCATTGAAGCATGTGGACCGTCACATCAAAGAGCACCATCTCAAGGTCGTGCGGGATACAGACTTCACAATGGCAGAAATGGATGTGCATCTGATTTCGCAGGTTATCATCAACCTCGTAAACAATGCCGTCAAATATTCCCAGAAGGGATCGGATATTACCATTGAAACAGAGCGCGACCATGGCCTGCTCTGGGTGCGTGTCAAAGACAATGGCCCTGGTGTTGCCAAAGAAGATCAGCCGCATCTTTTTGAGCGCTTCTATACCGGCCATCACAAGATTGCGGACTCCCAGCGCAGTCTGGGCCTGGGACTGAACCTTTGCCAGTCAATTATGCGTGCCCATGGCCAGCAGCTTGTCTATAGCGATAATGTACCTCACGGGGCATGTTTCAGTTTTTCTCTTCATGTAAAGGAGCTTACAGATGAACTCGTTTAAAATCTTGATTGTAGAAGATGATCAGCCGGTCATGAACCTGATTGCGACCACGCTGAAAGTGCATGACTATACATATCTGATGGCACACAATGGCAAAGAGGCAATATCCATGGCTGCCAGCAGCCAGCCGGATCTTGTGCTTCTGGATCTGGGCCTGCCGGATATTGATGGCATGGATGTCATTGCCAGCATCCGCTCCTGGTCACAGATGCCGATCATCGTCATCAGTGCCAGAGGTGAAGATGCGGATAAGATCGCTGCTCTGGATGCCGGTGCCGATGACTATCTGACCAAGCCGTTTTCTGTGGAGGAACTGCTTGCCAGAATCCGGACTACCCAGAGAAGGCTGAACTATGTGCCTAACACACATGAGGAAAGTGTATTCGCAGACGGTGCACTGCGCATTGACTATGCGGCTGCCAGCGTCACCCTGCATGGAAGTCCGGTTCATCTGACACCGATTGAATACAAGCTGCTTGTTCTTTTGAGCAAGAATGTCGGCAAGGTGCTAACCCATGCCTATATCATTCGTCATATCTGGGGTACCGGTGTCGATACCGATATCATTTCTCTGCGTGTATACATGGCATCTTTGCGCAAGAAACTGAATGATCCGGATCTCAGTGAACCGTATATTCAGACGCATATTGGCATTGGATACAGCATGACAAGAGTAGAATAAGGTTGGAAAGAAGGAGACAGATGAAGATTGTAACGTTGGGAGAAATCATGATGCGGCTGACGCCGCATGATCACAGGCGGTTTGTGCAGGCAGACGACTATGGTGCCAACTTCGGCGGCTCAGAAGCCAATGCGGCGGCTGCACTTGCCTGCTTTGGTGAAGATGCCTGGTTTGTGACAAAGCTGCCAGCCAATCCAATTGGTGATGCAGCGGAAGCAGCTTTGAAGAAAACAGGTGTTCATACCGACGATATCGTACATGGCGGCAGCCGTCTCGGCCTGTATTTTGAAGAAGAAGCCTGCGGCAGCCGCCCATCCCAGGTTGTCTATGACCGGGCTGGATCCGCCATTGCCCAGGCAGATCTTTCTGACTTTGACTTTGATGCCATCATGAAAGGAAAAGACTGGTTCCACTGGTCCGGCATCACACCTGCTGTTTCCGACAAGGCTGCTGCCCTGACGGAGAAGGCCTGCCAGGCCGCAAAGCGCAATGGCCTGAAGATATCCTGTGATCTGAACTACCGCAGCCGTCTGTGGACGCCTCAAAAAGCTGCAAGCATCATGATTCCTTTGATGCAGTATGTGGATGTCGTGATTGCTAATGAGGCAGATGCCGTCAACTGCCTGAACTTCTCCTATGATGTGACCGGGGCAGATGAGAATGTGGATATGCATGAGATCCAGGTGCTGGAAGCGATGCGGCAGCACTTCCACTTTGATGTGGCAGCCTCCGCATGGCGTCAGGGCGCTCATGGCCTGAGCGATCAAAGCGTGCAGGCAGTGATCCTCAAAGATGGCAGGACCTATCTGTCCCATCAGTACAACATTGTGCCGGTGGTAGAAAAGATCGGCTGCGGCGATACCTTTACAGGCGGCCTGATCCACGGCCTGCTTCACTTTGATGATCTGCAGAAAACGGTGGAATTCGGTGCTGCGGCCGCTGCCCTCAAGCATTCCATACCAGGTGATCTGCCGCTGTTGTCAGAGGCAGAAGTACTTGCCTGTGTACAGAAGGGCGGACAGGACGGCATGGTCCGTTAATGCAGAAAAGACAGATATGCTCTCAGAGCTGCTGACTGATATGCCAGCGGCCGGAAATAGAAATATACATCACGCACAGCCAGGGGGTCATCGATCCGATAGAAGACCACCTGGCTTTTTTCTGGCTTTGGCACCGTCTTGAGTGTGTTGTCACGAATCAAAGCATAGCCATAGCCATACAGAGACAGAAAATACGTTGTCGGCATCTGGTCGGCATACATCTGGATATGCGGATGGCTTCCAAGACGTCCAAACATCCCCATCACTCTGCCATACAGTTCAGAATCGTGGCGCAGGGAAATATAGGGCAGATCCCCAAAGGCAGAAAGCGAAACCGAAGGACAGTCTTTCTGGCGGTGGCTGCCATTCATGATATCTTCATAGCTTAATACCGCATCCTGCAGTGTGCTGTTAATGGGCCATGAGGCCGGTACACTGAGGATCAGATATTCCTTCTCAAAGAACTGCCGCTGGAAGGCCTCAAAGCCATGCGGATTAACGCTCAGGGCAAGATCCAGCGTCCCGTTTTTTAACATTGCAAGCAGCTGCTGGTTGGAAGTCTGCTCAATCAGATTAATCTGCAGACCGGGATGCAGACGGGAAAAAGGCTGCAGGCTGCGGGGCAGGGAATAGCAGCAGTAAAACGACGTGGTGCCGATGGAAAGTGTTCCTGCTTCCAGATTGCGCAGGGAATTGAAATAGTCATGAATGCTGTTTTCCGTATCCGCAATCTGTTTGGCACACTGCAGATAGAACAGGCAGGCCTCGGTTGGCTGCAGATCATTGGTACTGCGGTCAAACAGGACAGCACCAAGCTCTTTTTCCAGTGAAGAGATCGCCTTGGATAAAGCAGGCTGGGAGATATACAGACTCTTTGCTGCTTTGGAAAAACTGCGCTTCTGACACAGTGCCATGACATAGAGATAATCGTTTTTCATTCTGCATCCTCCGTCTTATAACTTCTGGTTATGAGATTCATGAATTCTATATATTTGTAATTATAGTACATCCGCCGTACGCTTGTTTCAAAGAAAATCCAGGAAGGAGAGATGCATATGGACAAACTGTATGAAACAGGCTGGGAACATGATGCCTGCGGTATTGGCACAATCGTCAATATTGACGGTCATCAGGACCATGCCGTGCTGGATGATGCCTTGAAGATTGTAGAGAAACTGGATCACAGAGCTGGCCGTGATGCCAGCGGAAAGGTTGGTGATGGTGTCGGTATTCTGATGCAGATCAGCCACCGTTTCTTTGCGGATGCCTGTGCAAAGGAAGAAATCCATCTGAAGGAAAGAGGAGATTACGGCATCGGCATGTTCTTCCTGCCGGCTGACCAGCTCAAGGCAACCTTTGCGGAGAGAATGTTTGCGGTCATTGCCCGCAAAAACGGCCTGAAGGTACTGGGCTGGCGGAGTGTGCCGGTATGTCCGGAAATTCTTGGTGAAGCAGCCCGCAGCTGCATGCCCCGCATCCGCCAGGTATTCCTGGAAAGGCCAAAAGAGGTGGAAAGAGGCATCGCTTTTGACCGCCTGCTGTATATCACCAGACGTGAATTTGAGCAGGGCTCAGAAGATACCTACGTATGCTCTTTGTCATCCCGCACGATTGTTTACAAGGGCATGTTCCTGGTGAATCAGCTGCGCCAGTTCTATCCGGATCTGCAGAGCAGCCTGTATGAGACCGCAATTGCCATTGTGCATTCCCGTTTTTCTACCAATACACGGCCAAGCTGGCAGCGTGCCCATCCATACCGTATGATCGCCCATAATGGTGAGATCAACACGATCCGCGGCAACGTTGACCGCATGCTGGCCAGAGAAGAGACGATGTCCTCTGATCTGCTGGCAAATGATCTTGACAAGATTTATCCGGTCATCAATGCCGGCGGCAGTGATTCTGCCATGGTCGACAACACGCTGGAATTCCTTTACTATGCCGGCATGGATCTGCCTCTGGCCATGATGCTAATGGTGCCGGAGCCATGGAAAAACCAGAAAAACATGGACCCGCAGAAACGTGATTTCTATCATTACTATGCCACGATGATGGAGCCGTGGGATGGTCCGGCAGCAGTATTGTTCTCAGATGGCGACCTGGTTGGTGCTACATTGGACCGCAATGGCCTGCGGCCTGCACGCTATTACATTACGGATGACGGCAGGGTGATTCTTGCGTCCGAAGTTGGTGTACTGGATCTCAATCCAGCCCATATTGTTACCAAGTCCAGACTGATGCCAGGAAAGATGCTGCTGGTAGACACAAAGAAAAAGAAGGTCATTTCAGATGCAGAGCTGAAACAGTATTATGCCAGCCGCAAGCCCTATGGCGAGTGGATTGACCTCAACCTGCTGCACCTGCATGATCTCAGAATTCCGAATCATAAAGTAGAGATGTACCCGCAGGAAGAGCGTGACCGCCTGTATAAAGTCTTCGGCTATTCCTATGAGGATGTCAAGGAACAGATCCTGCCGATGGCTGCCAATGGCAATGAGCCAACCATGTCCATGGGCCATGATATCCCGCTGGCAGTTCTCTCTGACAAGCCGGAATCTTTGTTCAATTATATCCAGCAGCAGTTTGCCCAGGTCACCAATCCGCCGATTGACTGTCTGCGTGAGAAGGTTGTGACAGATACCACTGTATATATCGGTTCCGATGGCAATCTGCTCCATGATGAGGCAGAAAACTGCCGTGTATTGGAAATCACCCAGCCGATTCTGAGTGAAGTGCAGATGATGCAGATCAGAACACTGCACCGTCCCGGCTTTCAGACCGCCGATATCTCTTTGCTGTACTACAAGCACACATCATTAAAGAAAGCACTGGATGCACTTTGTGTATCGTGTGACCGTGCCTATAACAATGGTGCCAACATCCTGATTCTCAGTGACCGCGGCGTCGATGAAAACCATGTTCCGATTCCATCATTGCTGGCTGTATCTGCGGTCGAAACACACCTGGTCACCACTAAGAAGCGCACCAAGGTGTCGCTGATCCTGGAATCCGGCGGGCCGCGTGACGTGCATCAGTGTGCGGCCATCCTTGGCTTTGGCGCCAGAGCCATCAATCCATACCTGGCTCATGAATGCGTCACGGAACTGATTGACAAGCACTTGCTGGATAAAGATTATCACACCGCCCTGCAGGACTATGACAATGCACTGCTTGCAGGTATCGTCAAAACAGCAGCCAAGATGGGAATCTCGGTTCTGCAGTCCTACCAGTCTGCCAAGATTTTTGAAGCCATCGGCCTGAGCGAAGATGTTGTACACACTTACTTCCCGGGCATCTCCTGCCGGGTCGGCGGTGTCGGTCTGGATGAGATTGAAGCCGATGTGCTTGCCCGTCATGACCATGCCTTTGATCCCCTTGGCCTGGGCGTTGATACAACGCTGGATGCGATCGGCTACCACCGCCTGCGTTCCAATGAGCGTGCCTATGACCATCTGTATTCACCGGATGTCATTGTGACACTGCAGAAGGCAGTCAGGGAGAACAGCTATGAGACCTTCTGTGCCTATACAGATCTGCTGGAGAAGAAAAAGCCCCACCGTCTGCGTGATGAGCTTGTCCTGGTGCCAAAACGTAAGCCGGTCAAGCTGGAAGAAGTGGAACCGGTATCGTCCATTGTCAAACGCTTCAAGACCGGTGCCATGTCCTTTGGCTCCATCTCTAAGGAAGCACATGAGTGCATGGCCATCGCCATGAACACCATCGGCGGCAGATCCAATACTGGTGAAGGAGGAGAGGATCCAGAACGTTTCGGGACAATCCGCAACTCTGCCATCAAGCAGGTTGCTTCCGGAAGATTCGGTGTTACCTCTGCCTATCTCAACAGTGCCAATGAAATTCAGATCAAGATGGCACAGGGCGCAAAACCAGGTGAAGGCGGCAATCTGCCAGGCAGAAAAGTCTACCCATGGGTCGCAAAGACCAGATTTGCGACGCCAGGCGTTTCCCTGATTTCACCGCCGCCGCATCATGATATCTATTCCATTGAGGATCTTGCCCAGCTGATCTTCGATCTCAAGAATGCCAACCGCAAAGCACGTATTTCCGTCAAGCTTGTCTCTGAGGCAGGCGTTGGCACGGTTGCCTGCGGTGTTGCCAAGGCAGGTGCCCAGGTTATCCTGATCTCCGGCTTTGACGGCGGCACTGGTGCTGCTCCATGGTCTTCCATCCATCATGCCGGCATGCCATGGGAACTTGGCATTGCCGAAGCACAGGAGGCTCTGATTGACAACGGGCTGCGTACAAGAGTACGTCTGGAGACAGACGGTAAGCTGATGAGCGGCCGGGATGTTGCCGTAGCTGCACTGCTTGGTGCAGAGGAATTCGGCTTTGCGACCGGACCGCTGGTCGCTATGGGCTGCACAATGATGCGGGTCTGTGCCAAGGATACCTGTCCATTCGGTATTGCTACCCAGAATACAAAGCTGCGCAGCTGTTTCCGCAGCAGACCGGAAGATGTCATCCATTATATGGAATTCATCGCGCAGCAGCTGCGTGAAGAAATGGCAAAGCTTGGCTTCAAGACAGTTGATGAAATGGTCGGCCGCAGTGACTGCCTCGCCTTTGCGGATGCAGGCAGAGAGCAGGCGGGCTGGCTGCCGGATCCTTCCTATGCAAGTGCAAAAGAGCGTCACTATGATGCGCATGATGTCTATGATTTCCATCTGGAAAACACTGTTGATGAAGCAGTGCTTCTGCCAGCATTCGAGAAGGCATTCAAGCAGAAAAAGCCGCATGCCGAAAGCATTGAAGTATCCAGTGTCAACCGTGCAACCGGCACGATCCTTGGCTCTGTGATTACTGAAAAGTTTGGCGACAGCCTGAAAGATGATACTTATGTTGTCAACTGCACGGGCGGGGGCGGACAGTCCTTTGGCGCCTTTATTCCAAAAGGACTGACTCTGCGGCTGACAGGTGATGCCAATGACCATGTCGGCAAAGGACTCTCCGGCGGCAAGATCGTTGTTGTACCGCCTGAAAACATCAGCTTTGATCCGGCAGTCAATATCATCATCGGCAATGTTGCCCTGTATGGCGCAACATCCGGAAAGGCATATTTTGCCGGCGTTGCCGGTGAGCGTTTCTGTGTCAGAAACTCCGGCGCAACAGCCGTAGCAGAAGGATGCGGCGACCATGGCCTGGAGTACATGACCGGCGGCCGTGCAGTCATCCTTGGCAAAGTCGGCAAGAACTTTGCGGCCGGCATGTCCGGCGGCATCGCCTATGTCCTGGACCGTGACCATGATCTGTATCAGAACCTGAACAAGGAAATGGTGCGGCTGAATGAAGTCACAGACAAGTACGATATCCAGGAGCTGCGGCAGATCCTGGAAGATTATGTCAGAGAAACAGGATCTGCACATGGCCGCATGATTCTGGATCACTTTGAAAGCTGGGTTCCTCAGTTCAAGAAGATTGTCCCGATTGACTATCAGAAGATGATGGCCGTGACAGGACGCTATGAAGAACAGGGTATCAAACATGAGAATGCGGTGCTGGAAGCGTTCTATGCAATGCAGAAAGAAGGTTGATGAAGATGGGAAAAGACAATGGATTTCTGCTGTATCAGCGCAGAGAAAACGGTATTGAAGATCCTTTGCGCAGAATCAAAAACTATCAGGAATTTCACCAGCCGCTGACAAAGGAGCAGCGCCGCCTGCAGGGTGCCCGCTGCATGAACTGCGGCGTACCGTTCTGTCAGTCCTCACTTTTCCTGCATGGCATGACAACCGGCTGCCCGCTGCACAATCTCATTCCGGAATGGAATGATGAAATCTACCGCGGCAATCCTGCCCATGCTTTGGCCAGACTGATCAAGACAAACCCATTCCCGGAGTTCACTTCCAGAGTATGCCCGGCACTTTGTGAAAAGGCATGCCTGTGCGGCGTCAATGGAGAACCAGTGTCGATCAGAGACAATGAATATGCTGTGATTGCAGATGGTTTTGCACTTGGCTTGATGCAGCCGCGCATTCCACAGGTGCGCTCCGGCCGCGCAGTGGCTGTCGTCGGATCCGGTCCTTCCGGTCTGGCTGCTGCAGACAGACTGAACCAGCGCGGCCACCACGTGGAAGTGTTTGAACGGGATGACAAACCGGGCGGATTGCTGATGTATGGCATTCCTAATATGAAACTGGATAAAAAGGTTGTCGCAAGACGCATTGAACTCATGGAAAAGGAAGGTGTCATCTTCCATACCAACAGTGATGTTGGCAGAACCATCAGTGCAGCTGATCTGCAGAAAGACTTTGATGCTGTTATTCTCTGCTGTGGTGCCAAGCAGGCACGCTCTTTGAAGCTGGAAGGCAGTGAAAAAGCAGAAGGTATTCTGTTTGCCGTTGACTTCCTGAAGAACGCAACCAAGGCAGTACTGGCAGAGAAGAAGGCTGAAGGTGCTGTCTCAGCGGAAGGAAAGCATGTGGTCATTGTCGGCGGCGGTGATACCGGCAATGACTGTGTGGCAACCTGCCTGCGCCAGAACTGTGCCAGTGTGACCCAGCTGGAAATGATGCCATGCCCGCCTGAGAAGAGGGCAAAGGACAATCCATGGCCTGAGTGGCCCCGTGTTCTCAAGACAGATTATGGGCAGGAGGAAGCCATTGCCGTCTTTGGACATGATCCGCGCATCTATCAGACAACGGTTGCTGCCATTGAGACAGAAAAAGGAAAACTCAAGGCTGTGCACACAGTCAAAGTTCACTTTGAAAATGGAAAGATGGTGCAGGAAGAGGGCAGTGAACAGGTGCTGCCATGTGAGCTGCTGATCATTGCGGCCGGCTTCCTTGGCTGTGAAGCCTACACATCCAAGGCATTCAATCTGGAACTCAACCGCGGCAGAGCGGTCACAGAAAAAGACAGTTACCGCATTAAAGACCATCTGTTCTCTGCTGGTGATATGCACCGCGGCCAGTCACTGGTTGTCTGGGCAATTGAAGAAGGAAGAGCCTGTGCCAGAGAAGTGGATGAAGATCTGATGGGTTATACGAATCTGTAATCAAAGCAATGAAAAGAAAAAGCAGTTTATGTCCGCAGAGAATTCTCTTCTGACATGAACTGCTTTTTATCGTGCCAAAGAACGCTGACATGATTTCCAAAAAGTCTGCTTCATTTGACAGTATATTATTTTTATCATTTAGAAATCATCTGCGTATTCACAACTGTGATATGTTGCTCTTCAGACCCAGAAAAAAACTCCCTGCAGCAGATATCTCTGCCCCAGGGAGTACGTTCTTTCTAGATGCAATTACCACAGACGGTGAATGATCATGTTGCCATTGGTAATCCAGCCGATCGGACATTCTCTGATGCCCATGCTTGGATTCATGGCATTGATGACCATACCGTTGCCGGCATAGATGCCGCAGTGTCCTGTCCATGTGATCAGATCACCCGGCTGTGCATCGGCATAGGAGACTGCATAGCCAGCAGTTTCCTGTACATAAGATGTACGGCCAAGGACGATGCCAAAGTGGGCATAGACATACTTGGTCAAACCAGAGCAGTCAAAGTAGTTCGGACCATTGCCGCCCCATACATATGGCAGGCCAAGGAACTGTCTGGCATAGGCAACAACCGCATAGCCGTCGATGGCAGCATCACTGGATTGGGAACCATTTGTAGAAGAACTGCTGCCGTAATTGCCGGATCCGCCAGAATTATTGGCAGCTTGCTGGGCAGCCTGGGCAGCTGCGGCTGCAGCCGCCTCGGCCTCAGCCTTTGCCTGCTGCTCGGCAATCTGTCTTTCCTGTTCTTCCCTCTGTGCTTCCGTAATTGTATCCGATGCATCCTGCAGGGAAGAGATCAGTGTCAATGCATCATTGGACTGATTCTCCAGATTTGCTTTCTGGTTCTCATAATCCTGTTCGGTCAGCTGCGCTTCATACTGCTTGGCAAGGATATCATCCTGCGCAGTCTGCAGCTCAGTCTGCTTGCTGGACAGCTCCTGCTGGGAAGCAGTCAGCTGATCAATGGCATCATTCAGTGAAACAAGCGTACTGTGATTATGCTCAGTCAGGTCAGTCAGACCTGCCGCAATCTTCAGGAAGTCTCCGAAGGTCTTGGCTCCCATCAGAATATCCACATACTTGGAAAGGCGCATTGTCGACTGTGAATTTTCAATCTGTGTATTGACCTTGGCACGCAGATCCGCAACCTTATCCTGCTGATCTGCAATCTGATCATTCAGATCATCAATCTGTGCATTCAGATCTGAAATCTGTGAGCTCAGTGTATCAATCTGACTCTGATAATCCGCAATCTTAGCCTGATAATCATCAATATTTGTCTGTACATCAGAACGCTGTGCATCAATGGCAAGCAGCTGATCCTTCAATGTAGAAGACTGCGTAGCAGCATACTGCAGGAATGCCTGGCATGCATTTGTTTCATCACTGGTCAAAGAAGAAACATTGGAACACTTTGTAGTCCAGTAATTGATATCGGAATAATCCTCATCTGCCTTTGCCTGCACTGGAAACAGGCAGGCAGTAACAGCGGCAGCGGCGAGAAGGGCGCCATATCGCTTAAATTTCATTCGTAGCTCCTTTCATCATAATTGAACGCATGATACATCGTGCAGGACCCATTATAACAAAGAAGCGTGAAGATCGTATGAAAGTGCATCCGAATTTATCAGATGAAAAATACGGGCAAAATTTACAATCATGTCATACATTTTCTGTAAGCTTGCGAAATTTATTTCCGCAGTCTTTGCCTTTTGTACTAAAATGGCCCATAAGGGGGATCAGGAGATGACTATGCACCGTGTATTCAACTTTGCGGCTGGACCGTCCCAGCTGCCGCTGCCCGTATTGGAAAGAGCACAGAAAGAACTGCTGGACTATGAAGGTACCGGCATGTCTGTGATGGAAATGAGCCATCGTTCTGCTGCTTTTTCAAAGATCATGGATCATACCGAACAGGGAGTCAGGGATGTCATGAACATTCCGGATGACTATGCTGTTCTGTTTCTGGCAGGCGGCGCATCCAGTCAGTTCACGATGATTCCACTCAACCTGCTCAAAGAAAACCGTCAGGCAGATTATGCGGTGACGGGCCACTTTGCAAAACTTGCTTATGAAGAAGGAAACCGCTATGGCCAGATGCATGTTTCCTATGATGGCAGTGGAAATGAATACCGCCATATTCCTCAGCAGAAAGAACTGGACATCCATCCGGATGCGTCCTATTTCCATTATTGTGCCAATAACACAATCTATGGCACCGAATGGCACTATGTACCAGAGACCAATGGTGTTCCCATTGTGGCAGATATGTCCAGTGACATTGCGTCCCGTCCCGTGGATGTTTCACAATTCGGATTGATCTATGCCGGTGCACAGAAGAATCTTGCTCCGGCTGGCGTGACGCTGGTCATTGTGCGCAAAGATCTTGCCAAAGAACCTGACAGGCTTACTCCGGTCATGTATTCCTATCCGCGTGAGATTGCCCATGACAGTATGTACAACACGCCGCCATGCTGGCAGATCTATATGCTCGGTCTGGTCATGGACTGGCTCAAAGACCAGGGCGGCATGGAAGAAATCGGCAGAAGAAACCAGGAAAAGGCAAATCTTCTCTATGGCACCCTGGAGCAGTATCCGCTGTTTCATCTGTATGCTGAAAAGGAGAGCCGTTCCCGCATGAATGTGACATTCTCAACCGGTGATGCTGATCTGGATGCCCGCTTTATTCAGGGCGCAGCAGAATATGGTCTGATGAATGTGAAGGGACACCGTCTGCTTGGCGGCATGCGTGCTTCCATTTACAATGCCATGGATCTGGATGGCGTCAAAGCACTGTGCCAGTGGATTGAACAGTTTGCAAGTGAGAACAGGAAAGGATAAGACATGTACAAAGTTAAACTATTGAATAATATTTCGCCCAGCGCCAGGACCATTCTGACTGATGACCGCTATGAATTGTCTGAAACGGTGGAACATCCGGACGCATTGTTTGTGCGTGCTTCGGACCTTCACAAGTATCCGTTTGAAAAGAATCTGCTGTGCATCGGCAGGGCAGGTATTGGTGTCAATACCATTCCGCTGGATGAATGTGCTGAAAAGGGCATCGTTGTCTTCAATACACCCGGCGGCAATGCCAACGGTGTCAAGGAGCTCTTCCTGTTTGCCCTGGCTATGGCATCCCGTGAAATCCTGCCGGCTATGGAATGGGTTAAAACATACGACGGTTCTCAGGGACCGATAGAGCAGCGCATGGAAAAGGTCAAGAAACAGTATGCCGGACCGGAGTTTGCCGGCAAGACGCTTGGCGTCATCGGAGCCGGCAACGTTGGATCCAGAGTTGCCAATATTGCCCTTGCCTGCAACATGAAGGTATATGCCTATGATCCATACCTGAGTGCGGATGCCGCCTGGGCCATTTCCCGCCACGTTTTCCGCGTCTCTGATCTGCGCGATATCTTCCGCTACAGTGATTACATCACGATTCATACCCCTTTGACCGATGAAACCAGAAATATGATTGATGACAAAGCCATTGCCCTGATGAAAAATGGTGTGCGGATCATCAACTATGCCCGTGGGGAAGTCGTCAATGAAGATGCTATGATCAAAGGATTGAATGATGGCAAGGTTGCCAGATATGTGGCAGATTTTCCGACCAAACGGCTGATTGAAACAAAGAATACCGTACTGACACCGCATCTGGGCGGCACGACATTTGAATCAGAGTCCAACTGTGCCCGCATGGCAGCCAAGGAAATGGACGACTATCTGACCAATGGCAATATCCGCAATTCTGTCAATCTGCCGGATGTGCAGCTGGAACGCAGCGGTGCATCCCGCATCTGCATCATCCACCGCAACCTGCCCGGCATGCTGGCAAACATGATGCCGCTGTTTGCACGTGACGGCATCAACATTGAAAACATGACCAACAAGTCCAGAGGCAGCTATGCGTATTCCGTCTTTGATGTCAATACGGATGTCCCTGAAAAAGCCATCCAGGAACTGAATGCTCTGGATGGCGTCATCCGTGTGCGCGTACTCTGATCAGGAAGCAGAAGGAAGATAGGCACCGCTGAGCAGATCTGTAATGACAGCCGCAAGCTCTTCTTCATTCAGACTGTCCTCATTTTCCAGATAAATCCGCACAATGCCCAGCAGACCGCTGGCAATATACGATGCGGCATACTGACGGTATAAGCCATCATGATCGGGCAGAAAATCAGGACAGTCCAGGAAATGCCGCATCTGCATGTTCTGGACCAGTCCCAGCAGGCGATTCTCATACAGGATCGCAAGCATTTCCCTCTCCTGCATGATATAGCGGCTGTAATCCAGACATACATTTTTAAAGAAATGGTCCTGACAGCGGGATGGCACATACTGTTCATCTCTGCCAAGCTGATAGGCAATCACATTCTCCTTGGAGGAAAACAGGGAATAGAATGTCTGCCTGGACACATTTGCCTTCGTACAGATCTCCGTAACGGAGATCTTTTCATAACGCTCCTGTGCAAGCAGATCAAACAGAGCATCCGCAATTGCCTGCTGGGAATGACATGCTGTTTTATTGTTTCCGTTATACATACCAGAAATGTATCATAAAACTTGACAAGTGTCCAACATAGTGTCATCCTATTAGTACATTGACAGATGTCAGTGTTCGGGGATTATCCCCATTTATTTTACAAATGAGTTAGCACTCTATTGGTAAGAGTGCGAAAGGAGGCTTATGTTAATCGTTCCTGTATACAACCAGCTTGTACTGCCAGATGCCAATCTGTTCTTCCCGTCAGACAGTTTCCAGGCCGCCGCCGGCAGCCATCTGTCCGCAGGCGAAAAGATCATCTTTGTCATCGCCCGTGAAAACATTCCGCGTACCCAGTACACCGAAGACAGCTTCTACCCGATCGGTGTCACCGGCTACATTCAGGAAGAGAACATGTCCGGCTTCATCGTTGTTCATACTGACCAGCGCGTCAATATCGAAAACATTACGGTCCGGGCAGACCATACACTGATGGCCAATATCTCACGCCGTGCTGATATCGAAGACCTGGATCCTCAGGAAGAGGCAGAGCACCTGGTCAATCTGAAAAAACTTGTCAAAGACTACATGTCACACTTCCAGTGGGGCAAGTTTGTGGATGGCTTTGTGGATCAGTGGACCAATGAAGGCGAGATCATTGCGGCTCTTGGCATGTGGCTGCCGCTGAAACCGGAAGAAAAGTATGCACTGCTGGCAGAGGACAGCCGCAAAGCACGCAACCGCCGTTATGAAGAAATCCTGTACAGCTATCTGGAAGTTGCCCGCGTAAATGCGGATGCCCAGACTGCCACTGCCCAGGAATATGAGCAGGCGTATAAAGAGCAGGCGATCAAGAAACAGATGGAATATCTGCAGAATGAGCTTGATAAGATGCATCCGGAAAATGTATCTGATGCTGCCCGTTTCCAGAAGAAAATCGAAGAGTCCGGCATGAACCCGACGGCCCGTGAAGAAGCAGACAAGATGCTGAACAGACTCAAGCAGGAGGGTAAGAATTCACCAGAGTACGGCAATATCTATGAATACCTGGATTTTGTCACATCTCTGAACTGGAAGACGCCTTCTGCGAAAAAGATTTCTCTGTCAGAGGCACAGAAAGTTCTCGATGAAGATCATTTCGGCCTTGAGAAGGTGAAGAAGAGAATTATCCAGCAGATTGCTGTGATGAATCTGAAACATTCCCAGTCCGGTTCGATCCTGCTGTTTGTTGGTGCACCTGGCACCGGCAAGACATCCATTGCTGCATCGATTGCACGAGCACTGCACCGCAAATATGTACGTGTATCGCTTGGCGGTGTGCGGGATGAGGCAGATATCCGCGGTCACAGAAGAACCTACATCGGGGCAATGCCAGGCCGCATCATGGACGGGATCCAGAAGAGCGGTGCCAGCAATCCTGTGATGGTATTGGATGAAGTAGACAAACTTGGTGCTTCCTACAATGGTGATCCAGCCAGTGCACTGCTGGAAGTGCTGGATCCGGAACAGAACGCCACCTTTACAGATCACTACATGAACGTGCCATATGATCTGAGTCATGTCTTCTTCATCTGCACAGCCAACAGCATCGACAACATCCCGGAACCGCTGCTGAACCGTATGGAAGTCATCCAGTTCAATGGCTATACGGCATCCGACAAGTTCCAGATTGCCAGAAAGCATCTGCTGCCAAAGGCTATGTCTGCCATGGGCATCAAGGACAAGGATCTTGAGGTGACGGATGATGCCATCCGGACAATGATCGCTTCCTATACGATGGAAGGCGGTGTCCGCGGCCTCAAGAAAGTACTGGATACGTTATGCCGCAGCTGCGCTGTTGAAATTGCCAATGGCCGCAAAGATACGCTTGTGATCAATCAGGATAATCTCAAAGCGTATCTTGATGCCAGACCCATTCACCATGATCGTGTTCTGAAGAATGATCAGCCCGGTATTGTGACAGGGCTTGCCTGGACAGCAGCTGGCGGTGAAATCCTGTTCATTGAATCACTGATGATGAAGGGAACCGGCAAGGTGACAGTCACCGGCCAACTGGGCGATGTCATGAAAGAATCTGTTTCCATCGCCATGTCTTTGGTCAGACACAGATTCCCGGACAAAGCAGATGTGTTTGCCAATCATGACATTCATATCCATGTGCCGGAAGGTGCAGTCAAGAAAGACGGACCTTCTGCGGGTGTCACACTGACGACGGCACTGGCATCCCTTGTCACCGGCCATCCGGTAGATCCTTCCATTGGCATGACTGGTGAGGTATCGCTGCGCGGCAAAGTCATGGAAATCGGCGGTCTGCCTGAAAAACTCATGGCCGCTGCCAGAGCGGGCGTCAAGACCGTTCTGATCCCGAAGGATAACGTCGATGATCTCAAAGATGTACCACAGGAAGCCAGAGACGCATTGAAGATTGTCCCGGTTGACACCGTGGAAGATGTTCTGAAGTATACCGGCATCATTGCATAACTTACAAAACACAAAAAGACCTCCCGGACAGAGCAGAAGAATCTTCTCTGTCCACGGAGGCCTTTTTTCTGTATGCATGATTACTGTGGATATACCATATGGGCATCATCAATATTCTGCAGTGTCTTTTCCAGATACCGCTTTGCCCACCATTTTGCACTGGCAAGATTCTGATCCAGATAGTTGCCGCACTCAGCCGGCTTTGCACCAGGAATTTCACCTTCAAAGGAAACAATAAACGAAAACATGCGGGTAATGACATCCACAATATCCTTTGATTCCAGATCACCGGCAAAGATGACATAGAAACCTGTCCGGCATCCCATCGGCCCAAAGTAGACCGTCCGGTCTTTCCATCTGGCATCATTGCGCAGAAAGGTAGCACCCAGATGTTCAATCGTATGCACCTCAGCTGTATTCATGACAGGCTCTCTGTTAGGGGCAGTCAGCCGCAGATCAAACGTTGTCAGCACTTCACTGCCGACTTTATCTTTTCTGGATACATAGACTCCCGGTTCCAGCTTCAGGTGGTTGATCGTAAAACTTGCAATCTTTTCCATATTCTGTATTCTCCTTTATCTCATGATTTACATTTCTGATGACAGCAGTTTTTTCCATGCTCTGGCACACTGGCTGCGCAGCTGTTTCTTCAACTGTACATAGGCTTTGATCTCTGATGTCACTGGTTTTCTTCCTTTATTCAATGCATCATACACACGGATTGATGGTTCAATCAATTCTTCCTGCACAGATACCGCTTCATCCTGTGGCAGTGAGATCCTGGAAACTTCCATCTGATACAGACCAGAGGGCGGATTGCCATTGCGGTCGAGAATGCCTTTTTCATTTTCATCCATCTGCTTTTCAGCCATCTTGACGCCAAGCCAGGGTGCCAGCAGAATTTCTGCTTCTTCTGCTTTGGCATAATGGGGAAGAACAGCCGACAGGTCAATGGCATATGTGCCTTTTGGAAGATCTGCTTCCAGCAGCACAATGCCATCCTTGTCGCCATAGGCTTTCAGAAACTGTCTGGCCGTTGAGGTGGAAGTAAAGGCGATGGTATGACCTGCCTGAGAAATCTGCACAAAGTCATACAGACGCTCTACCCTGCGCACATGGCATGGCCGGGAAAGAGGATGGGACTGCATCAGACAGATCAGAGCAGCACATGCCCCGTCCTGTCCAAAGACTTCCTGCCATCTTGACAGCAGGGCAGGATTGAGATGCTTGTTCTCTTTTGCCTTGATCATTTCATTTTCGATCCCATCAAAGAAGATGGCATTCAATGTGACATAGGCTTTGGAATCTGCCCACAGCGGATCATTTCCTGTTACATCACCTTCATACCATTGCAATGCACGCAGCTCATCCATACCCATGCCTCCAGCTTGCATACATTTTATCCGGAAACCAATCATTTTTCAGGGAATCCGCGTTTTTTGCGGGCATAGAGAGAAGGAAGCACAGCAAGGAGGACAAAAGATGAATTCCAATCACACAACATTGACGCATTTGAAACACGAGTGCGGGCAGTACAGCAGCTATGTCGTGCAGCTGCAGATTCTGCGTGACAGAATCAGAATGGCCCGTTCCAATGGCAGTCCGTGCAGTACGGAGGTTGAAGCACTGAACAAAGTAGATGAGAAGATCGCCTCCATTGAAAACATGCTGGACAGGATTGAAAAGGAAAATGGCATTGAAAGCCGGATTCTGCTGTGGCGCACTGTCATCGGCCATGAGGATCTGCGCCATGTGGCAGTTGAAAAAGGCATGGATCCCATAGAACTGAATACCTGCATTGAAGATCTGCTGTTTCATGATCTGATCTCACAGACACACCTGTGTATGGAGACAGCTTATGCATAAGCCGCTGCTGCTCGGGGTTTTCATCGGGGCTGCCATCTGGCAGCTGGACAAACAGCCCGCACTGATTGAAACACGGCTGTTAACAGATACAAAGCCGGCTGCCAATGTCCGCCTTCTTGTCAGCCAGCAGAAAGACTTTACGGAAGAATCGGTATGCATCACAGATGACAGCGGCACGTTTCAAGTGCCGGCGGGATCTTTCATCCGTCTTGAAAAGCCGCTGACTGGCTATTATGACCTTGCAGAACCTGTGGAAATGACACAGAAGAAAGAGATCACGCTGCAGCCAATCCAAGTTTCTGTGAGTCTGGAAGATGCCACCGAGACAAATGCAGTCACAGATCCGGTTTTTATCCTGCAGGATGATGAGAAGGAAACAGAACTGCTGGTGAAAGATGGAACACTGGAGATTGGCAGCCTGATTCTTCCTGATCATTCCTATACATTGCGCCAGAAAGAGAAAATCCCGAATGTGTCTGCTTTTCCTGACACGGAAATCTATATGGATTCCCGTCATCCCGAAAAAAAGGAAATTACGCATCGGTATGAAGATACAGCAGTGATTGAGGTTCCACAGATCCCGGGGCTGTCCGTTTCCTTCTTTGCGGATGAAAAAGGAGAGCATCCCATTGATACAGACAGCGGGCTTGCCAAAGGTACATGGTATTACCGCAGATCCATAGATGATCCATCATACTATCAGGACGATACCCTGCATGCCATTACTGTTGATCCATCCCGGCACGAAACTGTCCGGCTGGAAATCCCATTGGAAAAACCGGTACTGTCCATTTCCGTTGACAGCGGACAGTACCATCTCTGGCTGGAAAATGAGCAGAAGGAAAAAGTGGCAGAGTGGGACAGTGATGAGCAGATTCATGATATCCCTGTTCGCAGGGACAGCACATATACCCTGTATTCTTCACCGCTTTCTGACTGCTATGCAATCGATCCTATAGAGGTATCTGTTCCACTGCATAAAGAAAAAGATCTGCATCTTGCCATGGCAGGAAAACCATTTTCCTTTGCTGTTTCTGTGCGCAATCAGACAACGCGCCAGCTGCTGGACAAGTGTGAAATCCGCGTGGAAAACCTCAGCCAGCACAGTGAAACCATTCTTCCGGCAACGCCGCGTGTATTTCTTAGCGGCCTGAAAGAACATGATCTTCTGCGATTGACGCCGGTCAATCTGCCTTCTGGCTATGTCTCTGCAGGCAGCACAGAAATCAAGGCAGAAAAGCTGGAAAGCTTCGATGTCATGCTGGATGTGATCCCGTATGTTCTGACCGACTTTCAGCTGCCGCAGTCGGCAGGGTATGAACTGTTTGCAGACAAAGAATGTACGCTGTCCGCCTTCGATGTGCTGCGCCATCCGCTGATGGGATGGGAAAATTTGATGCTGAAAGACGGGACATATTACCTGAAACAGACAGACTGCGGACTGGATCAGTATCCGGATCAGGAAATCCATCCAATTGTGATCGATTCCCAGAAGACAAGTGCACGCACAATTGCCATAGCCGCACAGCCAGTCATCGTCAGCCTTGCCGTCAAAGATTCTGACAGTGATGTACACGAGGCACAAGTACAGTTGCTGGATGAAAACGGCGATATCGTATTTGAAGGTGCTCCCGGACAGATACAGCTGCAGCGCGGCAGGGTGTACTCCCTGCAGTTAAAAACATTGCCGGCAGGCTATACAGGCGGCCGTGCCATCCGTTTCCGCATGCCTTTACAGAAACCGGAAACAGATATAGAGCCAGTGCTGAAACTGCAGTCTTTTGCGTCTGTTTCGCTCAAAATGGAAGCAGCGCCTGGCGGTGCTGCAGTGGCTTTGTGCACCAGAAAGAATTTATCCAGTATGGCCAAAGATATCCATGGCCAGTATGCAAGAGGGCGCACAGATGACAATGGCATGATTCACTTTGAGATGCCTCAGGGTACGTATTATGTCATGATGGAACAGCCAGGCAGATATCATTACCGTACAAAGAAAACCGTATCTGTTGAGGCACAGGCAAAACAGACTGTGCAGGTCTTTCTGCAGCTGCAGCAGGCATCCCTGCAGGTAGAACGGGTGGATGAACAGGGAAGACATGTTTCCGGCGCTGAGATGGCTTTGCTTGATCTTGCCGGTAATCAGCTTGTCAGCTGGACAAGCAGTGAGCAGGCAGATCGCATTGGCATGGGCATCGTTTCACCAGGAGAAAGCTATCAGATTGCAGAGCTTTCTGCCCCGGATGGCTATCAGCAATACACAAAGCCGGTTCTCTATACCGTTCCCATTGATGAACCAGAGCAGGAAGAAACCATTACGATCCAAACAAAGCTGCAGACAGGAAAACAGGAAAAACAGAAGCAGGCTGAACCGGTGAAAGACATGGAACAGATTGTAAAGGAACAGAAGCAGAATAAAGGAATCATGGCAGCTGCGGCACTGGCAGGCGTTACAGGTATCCTGTTTGTATGTAAAAAGTTTCATTAAAAATGCGTTGACATACATTTTCACTGAAACTACAATGAAAGCACAAAAGCAGGGAAGAGAAAAAGTAACACAGACTGAAGCTGCAAGAGAGTTTCCGCTTTGGTGAAAGGAAATACGGAGGTCTTTGTGAAAACACATCTTGGAGCTGTTCTTCTGAAAAAAGTAAGAAGGTCCGTGAGTGCACGTTACAGCACAGGAGTATGATAGTACTTCATGAGGCTGTTGATCGTGAGATGACAGTGAAATTGGGTGGAACAACGTTGCGGGCGTCCCTTGCGTGGGATGTCCTTTTTGTTTACAGGAGAGATGAGAAAGATGAAGATGATTGAAGCACCGTCCGGTCTGCGGGATCTGACATCAGCACAGGCTCAGAAACGCCAGCGGCTGCAGCAGAAAGTAGAAGCTGTGTTTGCCAATGCCGGCTATCAGCAGATTGTCACGCCGGATATTGAGTTTTATCAGACTTATGCAAGGGCATATGCCAGTCTGAAAGACACGGAAATCTATAAGTTCTTTGACCAGGACGGTCAGATCCTGACCCTGCGGACAGATATGACCGTGCCGATTGCACGTGTTGCGGCCAGCAAGTACCGTGATGAAAAACCGCCGTTTCGTTTCTTTTATGGTGAGAATGTATATAAGGTACGCCAGTCCTTTGCAGGCAAGCGCAATGAAGTGCGTGACTGCGGTGTGGAACTGATCGGAGAGGACAGCCAGAGTGATCCGGAAATTCTCAGCCTCGCCGATGAAGTGCTCAAACAGCTTGGCTTGAAAAACTATATTCTCGAAATCGGCAATTCTGATTTCTTCCGCCTTGCGGCAAGACTCTGCAGGATCTGTAAAGAAGATACTGCCGCGATGGCAGACCTGGTCGACCGCAAGGCAATGCCTGATCTGGAAACGTTTGTAAGTTCGCTGTCACTGTCAGAGCCGGAAACCTCTTTCTTCACGCAGCTGCCGCTGCTTTCCGGAACAGAAGAATGTCTGGAAAAAGCCCGGACACTTTGCTTTGACAGCCGTCTGGAAGCAGAAGTGGAGCGCATGAAGGAACTTGGCGAAATGATGAAACGTCTGGATCCGGAAAGCCATATCGCATATGACCTTGGCAAAGTCCCGCATCTTGACTATTACACCGGTATCATCTTTGAAGCCTATGCCGATGGCGCTGCCACCGCTATTCTCTCTGGCGGCCGTTATGACGACCTGCTTAAGAAGTTCGGCCGTGACCTGCCAGCATGCGGCTTTGGCATCAAACTGGACTACCTGCTGGACCTTTTCGACGATGAGAATACAGAGGTACGGCGTCTGCGCTATCCAAAAGGACAGATTGAGGCTGCTCTGCAGAAAGCAAAACAGCTGCGCAAAGACGGCCCGGTTGTTCTGGAAGCCGCGGATGTAGAAAAGATGGAGGTGGTATTGTGAGTCTTTCGATTGCACTGACCAAGGGAAGACTGGAACAGCAGACAACCGCGATGCTGGCCAAAGCCGGATATGGTGTTGAAAAACTGCAAAACAAAGGACGCGCTCTTGTCTTTCCAGATACACGCAAAGATATTCGCTATTTCCTGGTGAAAGCCAATGACTGCATCACCTATGTTGAACATGGGGTGGCAGATATTGGCATCGTAGGCAAGGATACCCTGATGGAAGGCGGCAGTGATTACTATGAAATGCTGGATCTTGGCATTGGCAGATGCCGCTTCATCTGTGCATCACTGCCGGATCACAATCCCCTGACCAAAAGCGGCCACATCAAGATCGGCTCCAAATATCCTGAAGTGACCAGGCAGTATTTTCTGAACAAAGGCAAAGATGTAGAAATTATCAAGATTGATGGCTCAGTGGAACTGGCTCCGATCCTGGGACTGTGCGATGGCATTGTCGATATCATGGAAACCGGTACAACACTCAGGGAAAACGGGCTGGTAGTCTATGATACTGTCTGTCCCATCAGCGCAAGGGCAATCGTAAACAAAGCCGCATTCAAACTGAAGCGGCCGGAAGTCATGGCATTTCTGAAAGATCTGGAAACAGTGAAGGAGGCAGAAAATGTTAAGTGAAATCAAAGCAGACAATCCAAAGCAGCTGCGTGCGTATCTGGACAGCCGCACAAGTGATATCTCCAGTGACATTCTTCTGAAAGTCAATGAAATCATCAAACGTGTCAAACAGGAAGGCGACGCTGCCCTGAAGGACTATACCCGTCAGTTTGATGGTGTCGAGATTGAAAATTTCCGTGTTTCTGAAAAAGAAATCGATGATGCATGTGCTCTGACAGACAAGAAATTCCGGGAAGCTTTGACAAGAGCCAAAGACAATATCACTGCTTTCCACATGGCGCAGAAGACAAACTCCTATCTGATGGAACGGGAGCCTGGTGTCTATCTGGGTCAGCGGGTATTGCCGCTGGCATCGGTTGGCATCTATGTCCCAGGCGGCCGTGCCCAGTATCCTTCCTCCGTACTCATGAACGTCATCCCCGCCAAAGTGGCAGGCGTCAAGCGTATTGTCATGGTAACTCCGCCAGGAAAAGACGGCCGTCTGAATCCCAATATTGCCTTTGCGGCAAGACTGGCCGGCGTCTGTGAAATCTATAAGGTCGGCGGTGCTCAGGCCATTGCCGCACTTGCCTGGGGAACAGAAAGCATTGCCCCGGTAGATAAGATCACGGGTCCTGGCAATATCTTTGTAGCCGCAGCCAAGAAACTTGTCTTTGGCAGAGTTGATATCGATATGATTGCCGGCCCCAGTGAAATCCTTGTTATTGCGGATGATGGCGCTGATCCTGCCTGCTGTGCAGCAGATCTTCTTTCCCAGGCGGAACACGATCCGATGGCATCAGCCATTCTGCTGACGACATCCCGCTCTTTCCTGGATCATGTCAACAAAGAACTTAAAAGACAGCTGGAAACACTGCCAAAGAAAGAAATAGCCAGTGCTTCGATCCGTGATTATGGCAGATCGATTGTTGCGGAATCACTGGAACAGTGCATTGCCTATGCAAATGCCATTGCCCCGGAACATCTGGAACTGATGATCAAGGACCCGATGCCGTATCTCTCTCAGGTCAAAAATGCAGGCTCCGTATTCCTTGGCTATGATACTTGTGAGCCAATCGGTGACTACTATGGCGGTACCAACCATGTGCTGCCAACCGGCGGCACAGCACGCTTTGCCAGTGCCCTTGGCGTCGATGCCTTTGTCCACCGCTCCTGTTTCCTGCACTATTCAAAAAAGGCTCTGCAGCAGGATGGAGACGATATCATGATTCTGGCAGAAGAGGAACAGCTGGAAGCCCATGCCAGGGCAGTGGAGGTGCGCAATGGGAAAAACTAATGCCTATACAGCCGCAAAGCGGGATGGCAGAATCCTGCTCAATGCGAATGAAAGCAGCCTGAATCTTTCTGCACAACTGCTGCAGAAAGCAGCTGACATTGTCACAAAGATTTCCTACAACCGCTATCCGGATCCTGCTGAAACAGAATTGCTTTCTGCCTTTGGCAAAAAGATGGGTATTTCAGAAGACTGCCTGCTGGCTGGCAATGGCAGCGACCAGATGCTTGGCTATCTGATTACGACATATCTTGGCAAAGGAAAGACTTTACTGACATTGAATCCGGATTTCTCCATGTATCAGTACTATGCCGGCTCCATTGATGCAAAGACGGTTGGATACAGGCAGGACGAAGGCGGCGGTGTCAAGATCGATGATCTGATCGCTTTTGGAAAAAAAGAAAATGCTGACATGATCCTTTTCTCCAATCCCAATAATCCAACCGGATCCCTGATCCCCCGTACGGATATCGAAAAACTTGTGCAGAACTTCAAAGATATTCCGGTCGTCATCGATGAGGCGTATATGGACTTTGCGGATGATGAATCTGTACTGCCATTGATTGATCAGTATGACAATCTGTTTGTAACAAGAACGCTGTCCAAGGCATATGGACTGGCCGCAATGCGGGTAGGTTTTCTGGTTGGAAATGCCGACAGGATGTCAGCTTTGAAGGCAGACTTTGTACCATATGCAATGAACTCTTTGTCAATGGCGATTGCGGCTGCTCTGATTCCTGAAATTGATGTGGCAGATTTTGTAAAAGACATCAGGATACAGCGGCAATGGCTTTATCAAAGACTTTCCGGTTTTAAACGGCTGAAAGTCTGGCCATCCCAGGCAAATTTCATCTATGGAAAAGCAGAGGATCTGGATGGACTGCTCGCCTGTCTGCAGGCAGAAGGCATTGTGATCCGCACATACAATGGGACTTCGTATTTCCGTATTTCCATCGGCACCCAGGAAGAAAATCAGCTTGTCTGGAAAGCCATTCAGTCATATGAAGGAGAAAAATCATGAGAAAAGCAGAATTTCACCGTGTGACCAAAGAAACAGACGTCTATGCCAGCATTAACCTGGATGGCACAGGAAAAACAGATATTGATACCGGCATCGGTTTTCTCAATCATATGCTTACCCTGTTTGCCTTCCATGGCGGCTTTGATCTGGTCGTGAAAGCAAAAGGGGATCTTGATGTGGATGATCATCACACCATTGAAGATATCGGAATTGTGCTTGGCATCATTGTCAAAGAAGCACTTGGCAGCAAGGCGGGCATTGCCAGATACGGATCCTTTTCCTGCGTCATGGATGAAGCACTGGCAAGAGTGGACCTGGACTGTTCCGGACGGCCTTTTATTGTTTTTCATGGCAATTTCGACCGTGAAACAGTCGGTGCCATGTCAACAGAAATGGTACCGGAATTCCTGCGTGCCTTTGCCTTCAATTCCCTGATCACTCTCCATGTCAATATCCTGTATGGTGAAAATGACCACCATAAGATTGAGGCAGTCTTCAAGGCACTTGGACATGCTCTTAAGGCTGCTGTGACAACAACCGGCGGCGGTGTCTTCAGCACGAAGGGAAGTCTGGCATGATCGGCATCATCGATTATGGAGCAGGCAACCTGTTTTCTTTGAAACATGCCCTGGCTGATCTTGCTGCCAAAACTGTTGTATCCGGCGACCCAGCAGTCCTTTCTGCCTGTGACAAACTCATTCTGCCAGGCGTTGGTGCCTTCGGCGACGGTATGGCTATGCTGAAAGAAAACGGTCTGGATCAGATGATTCTTGCACAGACCGCCAAAGGAAAGCCGCTGCTTGGAATCTGCCTGGGTATGCAGATGCTGTATGAAAGCAGTGAAGAAGACGGCTTTCACAAAGGACTCGGCCTGCTGAAAGGAAACATTATCCGCCTGCAGGGCGATGATATCCGTATCCCGGAAGTCGGCTGGAACCTGCTGGAACGAGTGAATCCACACCCCATCTTCTCTCTGTTGTCCGGGCATCCATATATGTACTATGTGCATAGTTACTTCGCTTCCGGTACGGATCCTGCCCAGGTATTCGGCATCTCAGTGGATGGAAAAAACAACGTGCCAGGCCTGGTTGGCAGAGATCATATTCTTGGCTGTCAGTTCCATCCTGAAAAAAGCAGTGATGACGGCAGAGCAGTACTGCGCTATTTTGTGGAGGCAGACATATGATCATCCTTCCGGCTATTGACATCATCGACGGTGTACCGGTCCGTCTTGTCCAGGGTGACTACAGCAGAAAGACAAAAGTTGCCAGTTCCATCAAAGATACAGCGGTTACATTTGCGCATCAGGGCGCTTCCTGGCTGCATATGGTGGATCTTGATGGGGCAAAGGCCCAGCATCCGGTAAACTCAGGTGCTATTCTCGATGCCGCCATCGCAGCCGGCATTCATACAGAAGTCGGCGGCGGAATCCGTACCATGTCTGATATCCGCCTGTATCTGGAAGGCGGTATTTCCAGAGTCATCCTTGGCACCGCTGCCCTGGAGAATGAAGAGCTGCTGAAAGAAGCACTTGCCCGTTATGGCAGCCGCATTGCTGTTGGCATCGATGCAAGAAATGGCATCGTGGCACTCAATGGCTGGCTGCAGTCATCAGATCAAACCTATCAGTCTGTGGCTGAAAAGATGGCGGAACTTGGCGTACAGACAATCATCGCCACCGATATCAGCCGGGATGGCACGATGCGCGGCATCAACACGGCAATGTACAGCGAACTGTGTCAATTGAAACATGTGAATGTGATTGCCAGCGGCGGCGTTGGCAGTATGGATGACCTGCAGGCACTGACACATACGGGAGTGGCAGGCGTGATCTGCGGCAAGGCATTGTATGAAGGCAGAATCAACCTGTTTGAGGCAATTGCCAGATATGAGAAAAAGGAGGGGACATGCTGACAAAAAGAATCATTCCATGTCTGGATGTCAAAGATGGAAAAACAGTCAAAGGCATTCACTTCCAGGGATTGAAAGAAGTTGGTGATCCGGTTGAAATGGCAGATGTCTATAACAGACAGGGTGCTGATGAACTGTTTTTTCTCGATATTGCGGCAACCCAGGAAGGCAGAAAAACAATGGCAGACATGGTGGAAAAAGTAGCTTCCCGCATTGCCATTCCCTTTACGGTCGGCGGCGGTATTGGTTCTTTGGAAGATGTACACCGTATGCTGTGGTCTGGTGCAGATAAAGTGTCCCTCAACAGTGCTGCCGTCCGTAATCCCAATCTGCTGCAGGAAGGTGCACGCCGCTATGGCAGTCAGTGCATGGTTCTGGCTCTGGATGCCCGCCGCAGAAAAGATGACACTGGCTGGAATGTTGTGATTGAAGGCGGCACGCTGGATACCGGGATCGATGCCATTCAGTGGGCAGAGGATGCCGTTGCCATGGGGGCAGGTGAAATTCTGTTAACATCCATGGATGCCGATGGCACAAAGAAAGGCTATGATCTGCCATTGTGCCAGGCAGTGCGGAAAACAGTCAGAGTACCGATCATTGCCAGCGGCGGCTGTGGCTGTCTGGAAGACTTTGGCAGCCTGTTCAAGGCGGATGCTGCCGATGCCGCATTGGCCGCTTCGCTTTTCCACTATGGCACATTGACGGTAAAACAGGTCAAGCAGTATCTGCAGAAAGAAGGGATTCCGGTACGCCTATGATGAGAATTGACTTTAAAAAAGGCAATGGCCTTGTGCCCTGCATTGTGCAGGATGCCACAAGTAAAAAGGTGCTGATGCTTGCCTACATGAATCAGGAAAGCCTGAAGAAAACAATGGAGACCGGGCTTGCTGTATTCTACAGCCGCAGCCGGAAGGAACTGTGGACAAAAGGAGAAACAAGCGGCAATTTCCAGCATGTGAAAAAGATTCTGGTAGACTGTGATGAGGATACCATCTTATTACTCGTAGACCCGGATGGACCGGCATGTCATACCGGCCATACAAGCTGTTTTTACCGCAATATGGAAGGAGAAGAAGTGGATGAGTGAGCTTGAAAAGATGTATGAAGTCATTCTGGACCGCAAAGAGAATCCGGAAGAGGGCAGCTATACCAATTATCTGTTTGACAAAGGACTGGAGAAAATTCTGAAAAAAGTAGGAGAAGAAAGCACCGAAACAGTGATCGCAGCTTTGTCACAGAGCAATGAGGATCTGATCAACGAACTGAATGATCTTGCCTACCATCTGCTGGTGCTGATGGCTGCCAAAGGTATTACGCCAGCAGATTTTGACCGTGTAGCAAAAGAGCGTGAGGCAAAGCAGCATAATCTGAAACCAGAACGCCGCAAAATTGAAAAGTATTAGCACAATGAGCCTCCTTCCCGTACAATAGGGAAGAAGGTTTTTTCATATGGAAGATTTTCTGACTGTATTCCAAATGATTGGTACAGCTGCCTTTGCCATCAGTGGTGCCATTACAGCTGTCCATGCCGGCCTTGATCTGTTCGGCATCATTGCCCTTGGCGTGATGACTGCAACTGCCGGCGGTGTCATCCGTGACATCATCCTTGGCATCTTTCCGCCGATTGCATTCGTCAACTCCATGTATGTCCTCACGGCGGCATTGATTTCTGTTGTTGTTTTTCTGATTGCCAGAGATGAAATCCGCTCCGGCACCTCCATGAACAACCATTCTTTCCGGGTAATCCTTCTGTTAGGAGATTCGATCGGCCTTGGCGTGTTCACAACCGCAGGCATGTATACTGCCATCACCAGATTTTCCGCAGACAATGGATTCCTGGTCATTTTCTCCGGTGTTGTCACTGGTGTAGGCGGCGGCTTTCTCAGAGATGTATCCATCCATATCCTGCCGGAGATTTTCTCCAAGCATGTTTATGCCGTGGCTTCTATTGCCGGGGCACTGATTTCTTTGTATCTTTTCCGCCACAGTGATCCCTATACAGCGATCTATATTGGCACCGGCATCATCGTGCTCATCCGCCTGCTGGCAGCCCGCTACCGCTGGTCACTTCCAAGAGTGCAGTCATAAACAGCACAATAAAAGACAGCCGTAGCTGTCTCCTTTTTTGTATCAGTCACCAAAGCTGATGCCGATCGACTTGGCTTCCTTGATGATCTCTGCATTAGGATCTACATATTTCAGCTTGCCAGCGACCTCTGCCAGCGGAACGGTTGTCATCTCACGGTTCTTATAGGCAACCATGACGCCATACTTCTTCTTCAGAATCAGTCTTGCAGCCTCTGCACCAAGCCTTGATGCAAAGACACGGTCATACGCAACCGGCGTGCCGCCGCGCTGAATGTGGCCGAGAATCGTCACACGCACTTCACGGCCGGTCTTCTTGGTAATCTGATCTGCCAGTTCATACGAAACAGAAGGGAATGTATACTTTTCCAGCTTCTTGCGGTAATCTTTCTTGCTCAGCTGTGCATCCTGCTTGGAAATAGCACCTTCTGCAACAGCCATGATCGTAAACCGCTTGCCCTGACGGTCACGTGTTTCAATCACATCAATAATCTTATCCAGATCATACGGGATCTCCGGCAGCAGAATGATATCAGCACCACCGGCAATGCCCGCATTCAACGGCAGCCATCCAACTTTGTGGCCCATCACTTCAACAATGAACACACGGCCATGTGAGGATGCAGTTGTATGAATCTCATCAATGCAGCGTGTCGCAATATCCACAGCGGACTGGAAGCCAAATGTCATATCTGTGCCCCACAGATCATTATCAATTGTCTTCGGCAGGGTGATCACATTCAGTCCTTCTTCAGAAAGAAGGTTGGCAGTCTTGGCAGAGCCATTGCCGCCCAGCATAACCAGGCAGTCAAGCTGCAGCTTATAATACGTCTGCTTCATGCACTCCACTTTGTCACGGCCATCCGGCAGGGGATTGTGAATCTCCTTGAACGGTGTTCTGGAAGTGCCAAGAATCGTACCGCCGACAGTCAGAATATTCGAGAAATCATCCTCTGTCAGAAGGCGGAAACGGGAATTGATCATTCCCTTGTAGCCATCCTCAAAGCCATAAAACTCTACCGGTTCCTTGGCATTGTTCATCACACCCTTGAACACGCCGCGCATCGCAGCATTCAATGCCTGACAGTCACCGCCGCTGGTAAGCATTCCAATTCGTAACATGATTACCTCCCGGTCCCCAATAGACCATTTTTTCCTCTGCTCTTATTGTAGTGTTGTACAGCCAGCATCACAAGCTCTGATCTGCAGCAGCTTCCAGCGCTACCTGCATCATCCTTGTAAAACTTTCTTCTCTCTCCTGCGGGGTTGTCTCCTGATGTGTCACAAACGAATCTGACACCGTCAGAATTGTCGCCGCATTCTTATGCAGAACTGCCGCATTGGCAAACAGGGCAAAGCTCTCCATTTCCACAACCTTGCAGTGATGATTTAAAATCACATCCTGCAGGTAGCCATCATTGGCACGGTAGAATACATCCGAAGAATGGGTCGTGCCTTCATGCAGTTCAATGCCAAGCTTTGCGGCTGCCTTTTCCAGCTTTGCATTCAATGCAGCAGAAGGATACAGCGTATGGGCGGTATTGCCGCCCTGCACAAGGGCATAGGTGCTTTCCGAATAAGCTGCATCTGCCAGGAAGACATCAAACAGGTTCAGATCAGCAGTATAGGCACCGGCAGAACCAACCCGGATGATGTTGTCGACATCATAAAACTTAAATAATTCCCAGGAATAGATGCCAATCGAAGGCATGCCCATTCCACTGGCCATGACGGTAACCGGTACGCCATGATAGCTGCCGGTATACCCCTGTACACCGCGCAAATTGTTAACCAGCACAGGATTGTCGAGAAAGTGCTCAGCAATGAATTTAGAACGAAGCGGATCACCCGGCATCAGAACGGTTTTAGCGATCTGGCCAGGCGCTGCACTGTTATGAGGTGTTGACATTTCACAAAACTCCTTTTTCTCAATTATAGCAGAAATCATGCACGCAAAAGACAAACCATTGCCACACATCCTGAGGCACATAGTATCATGATAGGGAAAGGAAGTGTGCACCATGGAAGAAATGAATATACGGGAACAGGCAGCCAACGCTGTGGAAGAGATTCTTGCCCAGGCCCATCTGAAACCAGGGGATATCTTTGTGGTCGGCTGCTCAACAAGTGAGGTGCTTGGTGAAAAGATCGGCACCCACAGTTCGATGGATACAGCCGCGCAGCTGTATGAAGGCATTGCCGGCGTCCTGAAGAAACAAGATCTCTACCTGGCTGCCCAGTGCTGCGAACATCTCAACCGGGCACTTGTTGTAGAAGCAGAATGCATGGAAAAATATGATCTTGAACAGGTCAATGCGATCCCTCAGCCAAACCATGCCGGCGGTGCTTTTGGCACCCAGGCATATGCGCATATGCATCATCCGGTACTTGTTGAAAGCCTCAATGCCAGAGCATCTGCCGGCATTGATATCGGCGGCACCCTGATCGGCATGCATATTCATCCGGTCGTGGTACCAGTCAGAATTTCATTTGACCATATCGGCGCCGCGCATATCATCTGTGCCCGCAGAAGACCAAAGTATGTTGGCGGCCAGCGCGCCATCTATGACGAAAATCTGATGTAAAAAAGGTGCTGCTACAGCAAATATGCTGTGACAGCATCTTTTCAGAAATCTGTTTACTTTACGCCCTTGGCACCCTTGACACCCTGAGCAGAATAGTTTGCCAGCAGGTTTGTCTCATATGAGAAGGTCATACGGGATCTTCTTCTTTCTCTGTCCAGTGCCTGCTGCACAAGTCTGTCCATCAGCTGCGGGAAAGATACACCGCCTGCTTCCCAGAGATAGAAGGCAAGGGAACCTGGAATGGTATTGATCTCATTGACATAGATATGCTTTGTTTCCGCATCCATCATGAAGTCGATGCGGCATACACCAGAAGCACCCAGCACTTCAAATGTCTGTCTGGCATACTTCTGAATCATCTCGGTTTCTTCTTTGCTTAACGGCGCCGGCACTCTGCGGGCAGTGCTTGCCATACCCTTGGAAGCACCGGACTTGACGCCGCCCTTGGCAGACCCCTTGGCGCCACCCATATACTTGTCCTTGAAATCAAGCATATTGTCCTCAGCAGACTGCTTGGTAACCTCTTCCAGCACAGAAGCTTCACAATGGTGGCCATCACCCAATACAGAGCAGTTGATCTCACGCATCGGTTTGACTACCTTTTCCGTAATGACTTTCTCATCATACTGGCGGGCATCTTCAAAGCAGGACAGATACTCTTCATCATTATGGGCAATGGCAATACCTACCGAAGAGCCTGTTCTTGCCGGCTTCAGAATCACCGGATAAATCAGCTGATGCACCTTTTTCAGGATTTCATCCTGATGCGTATCCATCTCAGAGCCATAGACCCAGAACCAGTCAGTCATCGGCAGACCGGCATCGTGGAGAATATGCTTCATGAGAACCTTATCCTGACCGACTGCGGCCCCATACAGATCGCAGCCTGCATACGGCACTTTCAGCATTTCAAAGAAACCCTGAATGGTGCCGTCTTCACCATTGGTGCCATGCATCACCGGGATGGCGACATCAATCGTGCCAAGATTCTTCGGTCCGAACATCGAATGCTTGACCGGCAGAATCTGTACCTGATTGTCTACATTGGCAAGCATGACCTGTGTGCACTTGGACACAAGGGCATTCAGGTCACGGAAATTGCTGATGTCATTCAGCAGATCAGACACATACAGCTTTCTGTTTTTGGCAACATAAACAGGAATTACATTGTATTTTTCCGGGTCCAGGGCAGCCATGGCCTGATGGCCGGAAATCACGGAGACTTCATGCTCGACGGACTCGCCGCCGAAGAAGACACCAACATTCAGTTTCATAGTCAAAACCTCCGGAAGATATTATATCCTGAATTGCACATTTTGCAGGATGGAATCAGAAATGAGGGCACAGGATGCTAAAATGTCAGTGAGAGAATACAAGAAAGGACTGCAGATATGAAGAAAGCACTCGTAATGGCGGGCGGCGGCACCAGAGGCGCCTATCAGGCCGGCGCCATCAAAGCCCTGATTGAAATGGGACGAAATGACTGGAATATTGTGACCGGCACATCGGTCGGGGCCCTGAATGCATGCCTTGTCGTGCAGAAAGACTACGATAAACTGTTTGCCCTGTATGACAACCTGTCTGTGGATATGATCCTCAACGGCATGTCGCCGGCAGACATGAACCTGCGCACAATCTTCAATGAACGCGATGCATTCATCAAGGAACTGCGCAAATATGTCAAGGACCAGGGACTGGATATTTCACCATTCCTGAGCCGCGTGCATGAACTGTACAATCCGGATAGATTCTTCTCTTCACCAATCGATTTTGGCTGCATCGCTGCCACAGCAAAAGGGCATGAAGGCGTTTATGTAACCAAAGACATGATGAAAGAACATGGCGAAGACTGGCTGGTCGCTACCGCTAGTGCCTACCCGGCTTTTCCAATGCGCAATATTGACGGCACTGACTATGTGGACGGCGGCTATTTTGATAACTGTCCGATCGACTTTGCATTGCGGTTAGGCGCAGATGAAGTACTGGTCATGGACCTCAACCATTCACCAAACCATCCCGGCTATGTTGGCAGGGCAAACATCCGCTACATGTTTCCCAAGAGTGAAACCGGTGACTTCCTGGACTTCTCTCGGGAACGCCTGAATCGTCTGTTCACACTTGGCTACAATGATGCCGGCAAAATGTTTGACCGCTATAAGGGATACAAGTATACATTCACACTGTATCACCGGCCGCATTTCTTTGACCGCTGGTATGTCAATGTCGAACTGCTGGAAGCACGCATCAAGCAGGCGGGTATGATCAATGACCGTCTGCGTTCAGATACCTTTATCACCGATACATTGAAAAGCAGGATGCAGCTGCCATATCTCAAGCCGCAGAATTACTTTGAAGGCATGATGGACTTCCTGCTGGATCTGATCCAGGCTGAGGAAACAAAGGTATATACACTGAAGGAAGCACGCAATCTGATCTTTGCATCATTTGCGGATTGTGCAAAGGAAGATTTTTCCTATAAGCCAAACGGATTCAGTCAGCTTGGCACGATGCTGGATCAGAAGGAAACCATCGCCCGGCTGCTGCATGCGGATTTTTATCCGGATCATGTCTTTGCCAATGAGAATACCGTTCTGACCCTGTATCCGTTTGAAAAGGCAGCTGCCGATTTTATCTATATGTGGATGAAGGAGTTTTCACAGGAATGAGACAGACAGTAGGGAAATTCGAAAAGGTCAGTTTCGGCCAGTTTGTCAAAGGCGCAGAAAAAGCCGGCTTTACCGGTGATGTCCAGGCAGCATATGAAGCCATTGTATTGCCGGAAAGGGCAACCGCCGGTTCAGCAGGCTATGATTTCTGCATGCCGTATGATATCCGGATCGCCCCGGGGCAGAGTGTTCTGGTGGCGACCGGGATCCGTGTTAAAATGGATCCGGCCTACGTATTTCTGCTGTTTCCGCGCAGTTCGCTTGGCTTTAAATACAGACTGCGGCTGGATAACACGGTCGGTGTGATTGACAGTGACTATTATCAGGCTGACAATGAAGGCCACATCTTTGCCAGAATGACCAATGAATCTGATGGCAAGATGCTGGAACTGTCAGCAGGACAGGCCTTTATGCAGGGGATCTTTGTGCCATTTGGCATCAGCGAAGATGATGATGTCAGCACGAAGCGCACCGGCGGATTCGGCAGTACAGATAGAAAAGAGTGAGATATATCAATGACAGATGAGGAATTAAAAGAAAGTTATTTTAAGAGTGAACCAATTCCGGAACATATTCTGGAACATATGGAGCATTGCCGCCAGCAGCATATGGAAGTGCCGGATGAGAAGCTGATCAAGCGGCCTTCCCAGATTGCCGGCATCCGTGAGGCAGGCCGCATCAATACACTGGTACTCGATGCCGTCGCAAAAGAAATTCATGACGGCATGAGCACCCAGGAGATCGATGATATTGTCGCCAAAGTGACCAAAGACAATGATGCCATCTGTGCATGCCTTGGCTTTGAGGGCTATCCGAAGAATGTCTGCACATCCATCAATGATGAAGTATGCCATGGCATCCCGGCTCGCCACCGCAAGATTCATGACGGCGATATTATCAACGTGGACTGCACGACAATCTATCATTCCTATTATGGCGATGCCAGCCGCATGTTCATGATCGGCAAGGTTTCACCAGCAAGGGAAAGACTTGTTGCTGAGACAAAGAAGTGTCTTGAGATCGGCATGGAAGCAGCCAAGCCTTGGAACACCGTCGGTGATATCGGTGCTGCCATTGCCAAATATGCACATCATCAGGGATACAGCGTCGTCCGTGAACTGGGCGGACATGGCGTTGGCAACGGCTTCCATGAGGATCCGTTTGTTGCCCACATTGCCAAAGCCCACACCGGCATGGTGCTGGTACCGGGCATGGTGATCACGATTGAGCCAATGATCAATGCCGGCAAAGCTGCAGTTGTCATTGACCCCTATAACGACTGGACAATTTACACAAAGGATGGCAGCGATTCTGCACAGTGGGAACACACCATTCTGATTACGGAAACCGGCAATGAAATCCTCTCGTACTGAGATCTGTCTGGATCTGATCAGAAACCGCCGCAGCATCCGCCGCTTTCAGCCAGTCCCAGTCACATCACAGCAGCTGGCACTGCTGCAGGAAGCAGCCGAGCTTTCTCCCAGTGCCTGCAACGAGCAGCCGTGGTTCTTCTGTGCCATTGAAAATCAACAGATTATTCACCAGATCGAGCAGCTTCATGAACCAGCAGGAAACTGCTACAATGCGCCGCTGCTGTTATGTGCCTTTGCCGACAAAAAGGCATTGGAGCCAGTCAGGGATACAACCTTTGCCCTGGCAAATATCATGTATGCATGCGAAGCCATCGGACTTGGGTCATGCTACATCAACTTTGTCTCGGAAGTATTCAACTGCCCGGCCTATGACAAGCTGGCAGGAGCACTTGGTGTACCGGATGACTATTTTGCTGTTGGGGCTCTGGCTATCGGCGTACCGGATGAAAAACGGCCTGTTCCCACAAACCGCAAAAAGAATATCTTTTCCATCGTGCAGGAGGATGCACAATGAATGACAATATCTATGTAATCGGCCACAAACATCCTGATTCGGATTCCATCTGCGCTTCCCTGACGTACAGCAATCTGCTCAACCGGCTTGGCCATCATGCCATTGCCTGCCGGCAGGGACCGCTCAATGAAGAAACCAAGTTTATTCTGCGCCGTTTTCATCAGGAAAATCCGCTGTTATTGACAGATGCCAGAGCAATGCTGAAGGATATTGATCTGGATGCACCGACAATGATTTCCCACGATGCGACGGTGCATCATGCCTGGCACGTGATGCTGCGGACACAAAACCGTTCCCTGTATGTCACAGATGATCAGGGCGGCCTTGCCGGCATCTGTACAACCACGGACCTTTCCCGGGTGCGCATTCATCCGGAGGCAGATCTGGATTCTTTGATGAGCACATGTTCTTTGAAGAATATTGCCCATACAGTGGGCGGCACCATTGTGCTGGATATGCCTGATTTTCATTCCAATGGCAGAGTGCACATCATCACCCTGGAGGGCAGGGAAGCAAGTATGTATTCCCTTGCAGATGGTATCTGTGTACTGTCCAGCGGTGAAGACAAGCAGAAGATGGTCATTGAGGCAGGAGCAGCTTGTCTGGTCATCACCTGTGGACAGAAGGTAAGCCAGGATATCAGGAATCTTGCAGAGAAACACCATACTGCCATCATTGAAACCGATGCCGATACGATGAATACAGCAAGAGTCATCACCGAAAGCTACAGTGTTGAGCAGGTCATGACAACAAAGATCATCACTTTCCGTGATACAGAATACGTGGAAGATGTAGCTGCCAAGATGATGAATTCCAGAGTCCGCTCTTATCCGGTGCTGGATGAAAACGGAAAAGTCATCGGTGGTATTTCCCGCTACCATACCCGCAACTATCATCATCGTAATTTTGTTCTGGTTGACCATTCTGCACTGAACCAGACGATCAATCACATTGAAAACGCCAATTTGCTGGCGATCATCGACCATCACCACATCGGCGGCATCACGACTGATCATCCGATTCTCTACAGAAACCAGAAAGTAGGCTGTACATGCACGATCATTGCGTCCATGTATCAGGAAAACGGCATGCTGCCGGATCATGACATGGCAGGCCTGTTACTCTCGGCCATTCTGTCAGACACACTCCATTTCAAGAGTGCAACCACAACCGATCAGGACCGCTTTGCTGTATCCTGGCTGGCTCCGATTGCCGGCATTGATGATGTGCCTGCCTATGCAAGAGAAATGCTTGGCGCTTCAGTTGCTCTGAAGGATTCCACACCGCATGAGATCCTCAACCGTGACCTGAAGACCTACCAGATCGGCCGCTTTCAGTTTGCCATCGGCCAGACAAACTACTCCCACATGGAAGAAGTCCAGAAGATTCTGCCTGCCTTCAAGGAAAATCTGCAGAAGGAGCAGGCTGCCAATGGTCTTGATCTGATGGTCATGCTGTTTACGGATGTGATGGGTGAAGGCTCCTTGTTTGTCTACTATGGACCGCTGAGCTATGTACTCAGCGACATGCTGCAGACAACCTTTGATGCGCACAGCGGATTTGATGCCAACATCATCTCCCGCAAGCAGCAGCTGATGCCGCGCCTGTCGCAGATACTGAAAGGAATCTGACATGCTGGATGTATGTCTGTTAGGAACGGGTGGAACCGTTCCGCTGCCCCAGCGATGGCTGACATCGTGCCTGCTGCGCTGTGATGGCAAGATGATACTGATTGACTGTGGGGAAGGCACCCAGATTGCGCTGCATGGCATGGGCTTCTCCGTCAAACATATCGATACGATCCTGTTGACCCATTACCATGCCGATCACACAGCCGGCCTGCCAGGCCTGCTGCTGTCCATGGCAAAGGCGGACCGCACCGATCCGATCACAATCTATGGACCAAAAGGTTTGCCGGATCTATTGCAGGGCATTTCCATGATTGCCCGCTATGTCCCTTTTCCCATCCATTATCATGAGATCAGAGAACGCCAGGAACAATTCAAAGAAGCAGGCCTGCAGATCACAGCATTTGCTGTGCGCCACTCCGTGCCATGCTATTCGTATCAGTTTATTCTCCCGCGCAGCCCGCGCTTTGATAAAGCCAAAGCGGAAAGCAACCATGTGCCGCTCAAAGCATGGAATCAGCTGCAGAAGGGGAATACGGTGGAAATGGACGGTGTCACCTATACCCCGGATATGGTCTGCGGCAAGGCAAGAAGGGGACTCAAAGTTGTCTACAGTACCGATACAAGGCCTGTAGAAGCACTTGAAACCTATTGCAGAGATGCGGATCTTTACATTGGGGAAGGTATGTATGGCGACCCTGAAAAAGCCGATAAAGCCAAACTCAACCAGCACAGCATGATGTATGAGACAGCTGCCATTGCCGCAAAGGCAAATGTCAGACAGCTCTGGCTGACCCATTATTCACCAAGCATGATAGACCCCGACCAGTATGCAGATCAGGTAAAGGCGATCTTCGCCAACACTGTCATTGCTCATGATGGCCAACGCACAGATCTGAATTTTATTGATGAAGAGGAAGCACACTGAGTGCTTTTTCTTTTGAAAAGCAGAAAAACTGTGTGCGAATTGCGCGAAAAACTGCGCATAAACTATTTCACAAATGAAAAAAACCGCTTAATAAACGGTTTTCTTCAAATACTTATGGTGCGCCCGATGGGGCTCGAACCCACAACCTTTTGATTCGGAATCAAATACGCTATCCAGTTGCGCCACGGGCACGTAACGTTAAAATAATACCATTGAATGAAGGAGATTACAAAGCAATGAAAGAAAATGTTAGTAACATCCGGCTGATCGTATGTGACATTGATAATACCCTTTTACCTGCTGGTCATGATGCTTTGTCCAGATATACCGTCAAGGCTTTGCACAAGGCAATGGACAATGGCTATCAGCTGATGATCTGCACAGGCAGACATTATACGTTCATACCGCCGAGCTTCTTTGATGATCTGCCAATGGATATCATCGGCACGATCAATGGAGCCTGCCTGGTGGACCGGTCTGGCAAAGTCATTGATAAACACCCGATGTCGCTGGAAGATATGAATGCCATTACCAATCTGTGTATTGCCCATGACATCGGTCTTGGCTTCAAGTTTGAGGATGCCATCGTGACCTATGCCAACTATGACAAGTTCATGAAGGGCTATGTCCGCAACCCCAGAGAATGGAAACTGGTTATCAATGATGATGAGAAAAGAACACATCATCTGACTGCCGGTACACCGCTTGGTACATTTATCATTGGTGATGAATCTGTCATAGAGCCATTTTCCCACACACTGCCCGATCTGATCTTTGCCTGGTCGCAGCGGGATGGCTATGATGTTTTCTCACGCAATGTGACAAAAGCAACTGCCGTGCAGCGGGTACTGGATGATGAAGGCCTTTCGTGGGACAATGTACTGGCATTTGGTGATGCCGGCAATGATATTCCATTTATCGAAAAAGCAGGCATCGGCGTTGCCCTTGGAAATGCCAGGGATGGGGTAAAAGAACATGCTGATCTGAGTGCAGATCTTTGTGAGAACGATGGCGTTGCAAAGATGCTGGAACAGCTCGGCATCATCTGAAGGAGGATATGAGATGAAAGTTTACAACGGACTGGATCAGCTGCCAAAGGGAAGGGCAGCCGGAGGTCTTCTTCATGGCTGCATGGTGCTGGAAGGCGGTGCCTGGCGCGGCCTGTATACACAGGGAGCACTGGATGCCCTGATGGAAAACGGCATCAATATGGACTGCACGATCGGTGTTTCCGCAGGTGCCATGTCAGGTCTTGCCTACGTAAGCGGACAGATCGGCTTTTCCGGCAGGCTGAATCTGACCTACCGCAACGATCAGAATTATTGCGGTATCGGGGCAATGAAAAATGACCATGGCATCACTGGGTTCAGTTATGCTTTTGATACACTGTTCCATCAGGGGGAAGGCTTTGATCAGGCTGCCTTTGAAAATCCAGACAGAAGATTTGTCGCTGTTGCAACAAACCTGGAAACAGGAAAGCCAGTCTATTTTGAGAAGGGAAAATGTACAGATATCTTCAAGGCTGTACAGGCATCCGCAACGGTACCATATATCTCAAAACCTGTTGAAATTGATGGCGATCAGTATCTCGATGGTGGTCTTAGTGTGCGCGTCCCTTATGAATGGGCACTGGCCGAGGGTTATGAAAAGATCGTTGTTATCCGCACCCGTGACCGTGCATACCGCAAGAAGATTGCCGGTCCGCTTGCCATCAACAAGATGTACCGCAAACTGCCGGAAGCCGTCTATGATCTGGATGAACAGAATGCCAGATACAACATCTCATTGAATGGACTGGATCAGTTGGAAAATTCAGGAAGAATCTTTGTGCTGGCACCAGAGAAGCCAATTACGATCCGCCGCTTTGAAAGTGATATGGACAAGCTTGGCGATCTGTATTGGCAGGGATATCACGAGACCAAAGAACATCTGGATGCATTGCGGCAGTATCTGGCACTGGACAAGTGAAATCAGGAAGAGAGAATTACTGAATGACGATGTCAAATGCATTTATGGGCGGTGTGTTCGGGGTGATCGGCATCCTGCTGTATATCGCTGCGCCATTCCTTTCCGAAGAGAAAAGGGCATATCAGTCAAGGCTGCTGGCAGAAGCATTGTTTGCCTTGATGTTCTTCTATCAGAGTGCTTTTGCAGGTACTGTATACTTCCTGATGATGCTGGCCAGTGCCTTGCTGCAGAAACAGATTGAACATAACAAATGGGTGTCAATCTGTTACGGTATTGCAGCATGTGTGCTTACGATTCTTTTCAATAACAGAGGAACTGCCGGTATTGTGCTGGCCCTGTCATTATTGCTTGTCTTTCTGCCGATCAATGAAGATAAGATGCTGACAACATCCAGCTATATCGATCTGCTGATCGCTCTTGCACAACTGTACTACACCATTGCCGTACGGGCCTGGGCAGGCACTGCCTTCAGTATCCTGGAGATGATCATGGCCATTGCTGGTCTTGTCTCGGCAGTTCATCTGGTCAGAGGCGGGGGACTTGCGGCAGCTGCCAAAGAGCAGCGTGATTATCTGCAGAAAAAGGAAGCACAGAAAAAGCAGCGCAAGGCTGCTTCCAAAGCAAAGAAAATACATTAAATTCAGATCCCATCCGGGATCTTTTTCAGCAGATCTTACCGCCGGTTTCCTTGATATCTGTCTCGTTTTTGACAATGGCTTCAATGGCCGCTGTTAAACCCTTGACGATATCGTCAAGACTCATCGAAGGCACACCGCGCTTGCCGACTGCCTGGCTTGTCATATACGGAATATGGACAAATCCGGACCGCTTGCCAGGATACTTGTGCTCACAGATATAGCGGACACCATACAAGACATGGTTGCAGATGAATGTGCCTGCTGTATCAGAAACAGATGCCGGAATACCGGCTGCATTGACAGCTTTGACCATTGCCTTGATCGGCAGCTTGGAGAAATAGGCATCCGGTCCATCCGCATAGATCGGCTCATCAATCGGCTGATTGCCTTCATTATCAGGAATACGGCAGTCATTGCAGTTGATGCCGACACGCTCAACCGTAATATCCGGCCTGCCGCCAGCCTGTCCTACCGACAGAATGACATCCGGATCACACTCCGCAATCTTGGCATCAATCTTTTCCAGGGATTTGTAAATAACCGTTGGAATCTCCAGCTTGATAATCTGGGCACCGGCAATCTCATCCGGCAGACGCTTGACAGATTCGATGGCAGGGTTGACTGGCTCGCCGCCAAATGGATCAAATCCAGTTACAAGAATTTTCATAGAATACACCTCCACATGAAATTATAGCGCAAATAAGACTTTACAATTCTTTGAAAGCCTGAAACAAGATGCTATATTATTCTTATCAGTGCTTTCATTTTCGTAAATTCGTTTTATTTTTACGAAAATGATTGGAAAGGGGATAAATTATGGGTCTTTTAAAACTGATCGGTGTTCTCATCGTCATTATTGGCTTTGCCCTGCGGTGGGACACAATTGCAACGGTTGTGGCTGCTGGCATTGCGACAGGTCTTGTTGCAGTGGCAGAAGGCTCCATGACCTTCATGGGAATTTTTGAAACATTCGGAAGTTCCTTCATCACCAACCGTACAGCAACACTGTTTGCTTTGACAGTTGGCGTCATTGGTATCTGTGAGCGGTATGGTCTGCGTGACAAGGCAAAGGATTTCATCAAGAAGATGAAGTCTATGACCGTAGGCAGACTGCTGGCAGTATGGACCGTCATCCGTACATTGTCTGCAGCTTTCTCACTGCGTCTGGGCGGCCATGTACAGTTCATCCGTCCGATCATTCTCCCGATGTCCGAAGGTGCCATTGCCAACCGCTATGGTGACCAGGTACTCGAAGATGATGCCGAGGAGGACCGCCTCAAAGGTATTGCGGCTGGTACCGAAAACTTCGGCAACTTCTATGGTCAGAACTGCTTCATGGGCGCTTCCGGCACACTGCTGATCGTCAACACACTGACAACTCAGGGCCTGAACGTGGATGCGCTGCAGATTGCCGTCAATTCCTGGCCGATTGCGATTATCTGCATGGTTGTTTGCGCCGGCTATTATCTGTGGTATGACAAGTCACTCGATAAGAAATATGCAAAGGAGGCAGGAAAATGATTCAACAGGCAATTACACTGGTTCCTGCTGAGATCTCAGCAAAATATAATCCTGTTCTGCAGGAAATCTTCTATATCATCATTGGTTTGATCTTCATCAGCAATGGTGTCAAGGCATTCCGTGATACAAGTGTCAAAAAGCATACAACAACCGGTATCTTCTGGTGCATCATGGGTGTCTGCTTCATCGTAGGACCGTATGTACCGCCAGCCCTGATCGGCTTCCTGCTTGTCGCTACAGCTGTCATTACAGCCACAGGCGGCGTCGTAGAAACACACAACGACGTGCCAACCCGTGAAGAAACACGTGCCAATGCCGACAAGGTCGGATACAAGGTATTCATTCCGGCATTGATCCTGGCTCTGGTATCTGTGGTGCTTTCCTTCCTTGGCATCGTCTCTGCCAATAACTCCATCGGTGTCTCCGCTGTCTGCGGTGTCATTGCTGTTCTGGCCATTACAAAAGCACCGGCAAAGTCCATCATCACCGAAGGCAACAGACTGCTGGACAACATGGGAGCCGTGGCATTCCTGCCGCAGCTGCTGTCTGCCCTTGGCGCACTGTTTACCGCAGCTGGTGTAGGTGATGTCATTGCCAGCGGCGTCGCTGCCATCATTCCAGCCCATGCTCATCTGATTGCCTGCATCGTCTATTGTGTCGGCATGGCATTGTTCACAATGATCATGGGCAACGGCTTCGCCGCATTCTCCGTGATTACCGTAGGTATCGGTATTCCATTCCTGATCAACGAAGGTGCCAATCCTGCTGTGGTTGGTGCCCTGGGTTTGACCGCTGGTTACTGCGGCACCCTGATGACACCAATGGCTGCCAACTTCAACATCATGCCAGCTGCACTTCTGGAAACCAAAAACAAGTATTCCATCATCAAGGCACAGGCCCCGGTTGCCCTGATCATGCTGGCAGCACACATCATCCTGATGTATATCTGGGCATTCTGAAAACGCATTCTGGCAGTGGAGAAATCCACTGCTTTTTTTCATGCCATAAAAAAGAAATGCATTTCTGCATTTCCATCAAACGATCCGATCATTGGCAGCTTCATGCTTGACCAGACGGAACACGATGAGATAGATCACGATAATGATGATGAAGAAGACAATCGTCGAAGTATCCGAACCAAGCATGGCACAATAGTCATAAGCACCATGCAGACCGACTGCGGCAAGATAACCGATGGTCTGCATCAGAACAGCTTCGCCATGATGACCGCAGTCTTCCTTCAGCTTGGCACGGCCATAGAAGTAACCCATCAACACGGCGAATGACATATGGCCAGGGATGGCAAGCAGGGCACGGCTTGGGGCAACGCCCAGGCCATAGGAGAACACATACTTGATATTCTCAAATGCCGCAAAGCCAAGGGAAGCAAAGACGCAGTAGACAATACCGTCAAATCTTGTTTCAAAGTAGGGGTTGTGCCAGGTGTCTTTGCGCATGAAGAAGAACTTTGTTCCTTCTTCGACGACACCGACAATCAGGAATGCCAGAAAGGCAAGATAATTTGGTGAATTGGCCAATGATGAACTGTTCAGCAGGCTTTCACCAATCAGCTCCAGCACCGTTGCTGCAAGAGCGGCCAGTACGCCATCCCATACAAGCCTTACCAGCAGACCGGTAGGCTGTCGGTGCATCCTTGACTGGTTATAGACATACAGCATCAGAAAGATGGCCGGCAGCACTGCTGCCAGAACATACAGCAGCAGGATGTTCGTGATTGGACCCATCAGCAGAAACATAACGATTCCTCCTTATTGCTTTTTCAAAGTATAAGAATTTATCCATGCTTTGTCATGAACAATTAGTACTGGATGTCATCCAGTGGAAAGAAATGAAAGGCGGGATTGTCAAGATCATGAATCTTATGCCGCTTATTGGTGATCGGATCATGGAAGGTGATGCTGCAGGCCCAGAGACCAAGCCCCTCAAAATCAGCGGACCGGTGTCCATATAGCGGATCATTGACAAGCGGCCAGCCATGGCTGGACAAATGCACTCTGATCTGATGGGTACGGCCGGTATCCAGCTGACATACAAACAGCAGATAATTACCTTTTCTGGCAAGACATGTCACTCTCGTACGGGCATCTTTTCCAGAAGCAGAAACAATGTACTGACCGCTGTGATGACGGTCACGTCCAATCCGGTCATCAATCACAAAGGATGTGCCAACCGGCATCTGTTTGCCTGTACAGATGGCAAGATACTGGCGGGAAATGCGGTGGCTTGCCATCTGTTCATCAAGGCCAGCCTGAAACAGAGGAACCTTGCTGTACAGAACAAGACCAGACGTATCTTTATCCAGCCGGTGCAAAGGTCTGACCGGTGTCTGGAGGCCTTTTTCCTGCAGCCAGGCAGCTGCCTGTCCATTCAGGCAGTCTGCACTTCTGACATCATCATAAATGATGGTTCCAGCATCTTTATGCACGACATAGACAAAGTCATTTTCATACACAACCTGACAGGGATGATCCGCACAGGGCCAGTCAATCTGCTCAGGCGGGACAACCAGAGTAATCCTGTCACCTGAATTCAGAAATTCTTCTTCGCTTTTGACTTGTCGGTCATTGACCAGCATATGGCGCTGCTGTATGAGGGCATAGCGCATCGGTCTGCTTAAAGAAAGATCATCCAGAAACCTGCGTACTTTCTGATGGGAATACTTTGATCCGGCTTCAATCACAAAGCCGTTTTCAGTTCTTTGGTAATGCATGCTTTCTGCCTCTTTTCTTTCTGCGGTTCTGCTTCCCACTGGAAACGCCATTGCGCATCAATACCGTGATGCTTTCCACGTGCGGCGTATTGGGAAACAGATCAAACGGAATGATTGTGAGAATCTGATACTCCTTTTTCAGCTCCTTCAGATTCTTTGCAAGAGTGGCAGGATTGCAGGAAATATAGACAATCTTAGGAATGGAGGAAGAGAGAATTGTGCGGATCATGGCATCATCCATGCCTGCCCGGGGCGGATCTGCCAACAGTGTGTCAACAGTGCCTTCCTGCAGGATCTGATGCAGTGTCTGTGCAGCATCCCCACAGATAAACTCACAATTGTCAATCTGATTGGCAGCCGCATTGGCACCGGCATTGATGATCGCTTCCTCAATGCTTTCAATCCCGATCACTTTCTCTGCCTTCTGACTGGCAAGCAGACTCATCGCACCAACCCCGCAATAGGCTTCCACAAGTGTTTTGCATGGATCTACTTTACTGACTGCCATGGCATACAGCTTTTCAGCCTGTGCTGTATTGAGCTGAAAGAAGGAGCGGGGAGATAACTGCAGCTGCAGGCCATTCATCTCTGCCGCAAGATTCTTTTTACCACCCAGCAGCACTGGCGAAGAGCCAAAGAAATCAACACCCGTGCGGGCCGTGTTGACAGACTGATACAGGGAACTGACATGGTCAACGGCCAGAATTTCTTTGACTAGATCAGAAGGCAGCTTGTTCTGACCGGTAATAATCGAAATCTGTGTCTGATTCTGCAGTGTGCGCAGAACCAGATACCGCAGGCCGGTGCGGGAGGAAGGATCATAGGCTTTCTGATGATACTTGTTCAGGATTGCCATTACCTGAGAGCGTACCTCTTCCAGAACCGGATCCTGGATCACGCAGTGATCAACCGGTACAAAACGATTGGAACCGGTCTGATAGAAACCTGCCATCAGTTTTCCCTGTACCATGGCAAGCGGCATCCTGGCCTGATTGCGATAGCCAAGGATCTCTTCACTGCCATGCATATCACGCACCGCGGTATCCCTGATGCCTGCATACTTCCAGAGTGCTTCTGTTAACAGCGCTTTTTTCTGGATACACTGTTCTTGGTAATCCATTGCCATCAGGGCACAGCCGCCGCATCTGTCAGACACAGAACAGGCAGGCTCAATCCGACAGGGGCTCTTTTCTATGACACGCACACAATGGCCAATCGCATAGCGTGCATCTTCATGATCAATCTCATACTGCACGGTTTCACCAATCAAAGCACCCTTGATAAAGACAGGCTTATGATGTTCATAGCCGATGCCTTCACCATTGATGCCGGTTTTCATGATTCGAATCTGTTTCATATACTCATCCTTCATAAATGCACGCATCATTATACACAATTACCATGTTTTATCAGAAAGAATCGATAGATTAAAAACTGTTTCATCAAGGGATAAACCTGGTTTATTATGCTGGTCAAATACGAAGCACATATTGCAAACGCTTTCAGATTTACCTAAAATATAAATAGCGTGTATACACGTCAGGAGGAAAGAAATGAAAAAATTCTTATCAGCAGCTCTGGCGGGCGTAATGAGTATTTCTCTTGCGGCCTGCGGCTCATCAAGCAGTGGTACTGCAGCAGCCTCATCATCTTCAGCAGCTTCTGGTTCTAGTGACAGTTCTGACATGAAAGTGGCAATGATCACTGACTATGGTGACATTACCGACCAGTCCTTCAACCAGACAACCTATGAGGCATCCAAAGCATGGGCAGAGAAAAATGGTGCCGAGTTCAACTACTACAAGCCGGCAACAGATAATGATGCTGACCGTGAAGCTTCCATTGAACAGGCGATTGAGGAAGGCTACAACATCATTGTGATGCCGGGCTATGCATTCGCAAAAGCAATCGTTGATGAAGCAGATAATTATCCGGATGTTAAATTCGTTGGTATCGATGTTTCCCAGGATGATCTTGATAAAAATTCTGGTGAAAAAGATTGGTCAAAAGATAATACGTACACAGCAGTTTATCAGGAAGAACTGCCTGGCTACATGGCAGGCTATGCAGCTGTAAAGCTTGGCTATAAGAAGCTTGGCTATCTGGGCGGCATGGCTGTTCCGGCAGTAGTCAGATATGGTTATGGCTATGTGCAGGGAGCAAATGAAGCAGCTAAGGAACTTGGTCTGAGTGATGTTGAAATCAAGTATGTCTATGGCGGTGCATTTGCAGGCAATGCCGATGTAACAGCTGCTATGGATACATGGTTCTCCGGCGGTACAGAGCTTGTCTTTGCAGCTGGCGGTTCTATTTACACATCTGCAGCAGAAGCTGCTGCCAAGGTCAATGGCAAACTGATCGGTGTGGATGTCGACCAGGCTGCTACCATCGATGGCAAGTATGGCGAAGGTATGACGGTGACTTCTGCTATGAAGGGTCTTGCAGCAACAGTCAATGCTGTTCTTGATGGTATCAAGGCAGGTGAATGGGACAGCACGTATGCTGGCAAGGCAGATAATCTTGGCCTTGTTTCCGGAACCGATCTGAGCAAGAACTATGTTCAGTTGGCGGATTCCACACAGTGGCGCGATGGCTTTACAGAGGATGATTACAAGGAACTTGTCAGCAAGCTGTATAGTGGAGATCTCAAAGTTGATAATGATGTCAATGTAGATCTTTCCAAGTACGACGGCGTTGTCAAGGTTGATTATCAGGGAAGCCTCAAGTAATTTTGCATCATTATGAATGATGAAAGACTGCGGAATGAAATCTGCAGTCTTTTTTCATTGTTCGCCGGGTACGATTTGCATTACAATAGAATAAAAGGATTTACCAAAAGAAAGGAGATCTATAATCATGGCGGATGAAACACCGTATGCAGTAGAAATGCTGCATATCACGAAGAAATTCCCGGGTATTATCGCCAATGATGATATTACTCTGCAGCTGAAAAAAGGCGAGATTCACGCGCTGCTTGGTGAAAACGGCGCCGGCAAATCAACCCTGATGTCTGTTTTGTTTGGACTTTATCAGGCTGAAGAGGGTACCATCAAGAAAGATGGACAGATTGTCCAGATTCACGATCCTACCGATGCCAATCGTCTTGGCATCGGCATGGTCCATCAGCACTTCAAACTTGTGCAGTGCTTTACGGTACTGCAGAACATTATTCTCGGTGTGGAGGATACCAGACATGGCATCCTGCAGACCGACGATGCAAGGAAGAAAGTACTTGCTCTGAGTGAAAAGTACGGTATGCAGGTCGACCCGGATGCTTTGATTTCCGACATTACTGTCGGCATGCAGCAGCGTACTGAGATCCTCAAGATGCTGTACCGTGACAACGACATCCTGATCTTTGATGAGCCAACGGCTGTATTGACACCGCAGGAAATTGACGATCTGATGCACATCATGAAAAATCTTGTCAAAGAAGGCAAGTCCATCCTGTTTATCAGCCATAAGCTGAATGAAATCATGGAAGTGGCAGACAGAGTTACTGTCTTGCGCAAGGGCAAATGCATCGGTACAGTCAATGTCAAAGATACCAACGAGCAGGAACTGTCCAGAATGATGGTCGGCCGTGATGTTCAGCTTGTCGTTGATAAAACACCGGCAAAACCTGGGAAAACCGTTCTTTCTGTCAAGAATCTGGTCGTGCCTTCCCGCAAGCACAAAAACAATGCCGTCAAGGGTGTTTCCTTTGATGTGCATGCCGGTGAGATTGTCTGTATTGCCGGTATTGATGGCAATGGGCAGACCGAGCTTATCTATGGCCTGACAGGTCTTGAACAGACCACCGGCGGCACGATTACGGTAGATGGCAAAGACATTACGCATGATACGATCCGTCAGCGCAATCGTGTTGTGTCCCACATTCCGGAGGACCGCCAGAAACATGGCCTGGTACTGGATTTCCCGCTGGATTACAACATTGTTCTGCAGCGCTACTTTGAACCGGAATTTACCAATAAGGCAGGATTCCTGAAAACCGGTGCCATCCGCAGCTATGCCAACAAGCTGATCAAACAGTACGATATCCGTTCTGGTCAGGGTGCGGCAACGATTGCCCGCTCCATGTCCGGCGGCAACCAGCAGAAAGCCATTGTCGCAAGAGAACTTGACCGCCAGCATAAGCTGCTGATTGCGGTGCAGCCAACCCGCGGCCTGGATGTTGGTGCGATTGAATATATTCATAAACAGCTCGTTGCCCGGCGTGATGCCGGTGATGCCGTCCTGCTTGTCTCACTGGAAGTGGATGAAGTCATGAATCTTTCGGACCGCATCCTGGTCATGTATGAAGGTGAGATTGTCGGTGAAGTTGACCCGAAGAAGACGTCTGTCGAAGAACTTGGCCTGTATATGTCCGGTGCCAAGCGCGATCATCAGGAGGCCCGTTCATGAAGAAGACAACAAGTTTCTGGAAAAAGCCTGGTGTACAGGCCGTCTGTGCTTCCTTGATCTGTATTGCCATTGGCCTTTTGATCGGCTATATCGTCCTGCTGATCATTTCACCTTCCGGTGCGGGCAAGGCCATCATCATCATCCTGACCAACTTCATGAGCCGCAGCTCCGGTCCGGCAAGACTCAAAGCCTTAGGCAATACGCTGATCAAGACAGCACCACTGTTAATGTGTGCGTTGAGCATCTGCTTCTGCTACAAAGCAGGTCTGTTCAACATTGGTGCAGCTGGTCAGTATGAAGCAGGAGCAGTTGCAGCTCTGAGCTGCGCTATCTTCCTGCATCTGCCATGGTATGTATGTACACTGGCGGCAGCTGCAGCCGGTGCTTTACTGGCCGTCGTTACCGGTGCTTTGAAAGCATACCGTAACGTCAATGAAGTCATCTCCGGTATCATGCTCAACTGGATCATGCTGTATCTCACCAACACAGTGCTTGGATCCGGCAGTGCCAAGGATCCATCTTCTCCGTATACAGTCGCACTGGACACCGTTTCACCATCTTCCCTGATTCCAAGCGGCGGCCTGAGTGCCTTGTTTAACAACAACCGCAACGTGACCATTGCGATCCCGCTTTCGATCATCATTGCCATCCTGATCTGGATCATTCTGAAAAAGACTAAGTTCGGCTATGAGATCATGGCAACCGGTTTTAACAAAGATGCCGCCAAATATGCCGGCATGAAGGAAAAGAAGAACATTGTTGTGACACTTGCCATCGGCGGTGCACTGGCTGGTATTGGTGCCGCCTTCATGTATCTGTCTGGTTTCTCCAAGTGGGAGACAACCACCGCATCTGTTCCGGCTATGGGCTTCAACGGTATCGCCGCAACTTTCCTTGGCGGACTGAATCCGATCGGTACGATCTTTGCTTCATTCTTTATCCAGAGCATCACGGATGGCGGTGCCATGATTGACCGTATGGTCTATGCATCTCAGATCTCAGATCTGATCTCCGGTATTATCATTTATGCCTGCGGCTTTGTCCTGTTCTTCAAGTATGTATTGAACAAGATCGGCAAAAAAGAAAAAAGTCAACCAAAGTCTGAGAAGGGAGGTGCTGATCAATGATCCTGCTGTTACAGTACATGTTAATCTTTGCCTCTGTGCTTGGCTTAGTTGCCCTTGGCGGCTGCTTCTCTGAGCATTCCGGCGTCATCAACCTCGGTCTGGAAGGCATCATGGTACTGGGCGCCATGGGCGGTGCCCTTGCCATGAAAGTCATGCCGGCTTCTACACCAGCATTCTTCATGATTCTGGTTGTCTGTCTTGCTTCAGCAGCGTTCGGCGCACTGTTTGCCTGCCTGCTTGGCGTTGCCTGCATCAACTTCAATGCAGACCAGACACTGATCGGCACTGCCATGAACCTGCTGGCAACAGCAGTGGCATCTGTCATTGTCAGAACCTATAACACGGCACATGATTCCTCTGATGTCAGTACCATCCTGGCCTATGTTGATCAGAAGAAAAAATTCCTGATTTACTTTGGCAGCTTCGAATTCAGCTGGTTCATGGTCATCGCATTAGCAGCCTTGATCATCTCCTTCATTGTTCTTTACAAGACAAAATTCGGACTGCGCTTAAGAGCATGCGGTGAAAATCCACAGGCTGCTGACTCCGTTGGCATCAATGTTTACAAGATGCGCTGGGCAGGCGTACTGATCTCAGGCGTCCTGGGCGGACTGGGCGGCATTGCCTATATCACGGCCGGTGTCTCTGAATGGAAATTCGAAGTTGGTGTTGCCGGCTTTGGCTTCCTGGCATTGGCTGTCATGATCTTCGGTCAGTGGAAACCATGGCGCATTGGTTTTGCGGCACTGCTGTTTGGCTTCTTCCGTGCACTTTCCAATGTCTATACCGGCATCCCGTTCATGCGGGCACTGAATATCCCAAGCACGGTATACAACATGATGCCGTATATCATTTCACTGGTCGTGCTTGCCTTCACGTCTGCCAATTCGGCGGCACCGAAAGCAGAAGGCATTCCTTACGACAAGGGAAGCAGATAAGCAAATCGAGTGTTTCTTCGCGGAAACACTCTTTTCTTATGCTACGATATTTGCTGGGAGTAAAAACATATGAAGATGGAAAGAACATACCCACGGGCTATTGTGACCAAAAAACAGGCTAACCGCATTCATGACGGGCATCCCTGGGTATATGAAGATGAGATTGTTTCACAGGAAGGAAATATTACAAACGGCTGTCTGATTGATGTCTTTGGCAGCCGTGACAATTACCTTGGCACAGGTTTCTACAGTGAACAGAGCAAGATCCGCATCCGGCTGCTGTCCCGTAATGCCAATGACGTATTTGATCATGCCTTCTGGGCCAGAAGGGTGAAATATGCTCTGCAGTACCGCCTGGATGTCATGGCAGATGATTTCAGGGCATGCCGGCTGATCCATGGTGAAAGTGATGAACTGCCAGGCTTGACAGTAGACCGTTATGAAGATCTTCTCGTCAGTGAAGTTGCCAGCTATGGCATGGAACAGGTCAAAGGCATCATCTATCAGGAACTGATTAACCAGCTTGCGAAAAAAGGAGAAGTGATCCACGGCATCTATGAGCGCAATGAAGGTGAACTGCGCAAAAAGGAAGGTCTGCCGCAATACAAGGGATGGTATGGTGAAAAGCATCCAGCATCACCGATTGTGCATATTCATGAAAACGGCATCGAATATGAAGTGGATGTAGAAAATGGTCAGAAGACCGGCTTCTTCCTGGATCAGAAATACAATCGGCTGGCTGTGCGCCATCTGGCCAAGGACAGAACAGTGCTGGACTGCTGCACGCATACAGGTTCTTTTGCGATGAATGCTGTGATGGGTGGGGCAAAGCATGTGACAGCCATGGATATCTCACAGGAAGCACTGGACATGGCAGAAAAGAATGCAGTGCTCAATCATATCGAAGACAAGATGGACTTCTTACAGGGAGATGTCTTTGAAGTGCTGCCAGAGCTTCGTACAAAGCATGCCTTCTTTGATCTGATCATTCTGGATCCACCGGCCTTTACCAAAAGCAGAAAAACCTACGGACATGCCCGCAGCGGCTATACATCTATCAATGCGATGGCCATGAAACTATTGCCAAGGGGCGGCTATCTGGCGACATGCTCGTGCTCACACTTCATGCCAACCGAAGCATTCAAGGATATGCTCAAAGATGCCGCAAAGGAAGCAGGCGTACAGGTACGTATCGTGGAAGAACGGCATGCGTCCATGGACCATCCGGTCCTGGTATCTGTGCCTGAAACAGACTATCTCAAATATTTCCTTGTTCAGATCATCTAACCTATTCTTAAGAATGAAAACATCACAGATATGCTATGATCACTTAAATGGAGGTAAACCATATGAGCTGGAAAGTATTGAAAGTTAATCAGGAACGCGGAATGGTATCACTTGGCAGCCATCATAACAATACTTTGAAGGAACTGCCCCTGTCTGCCTTCAACTTTACCCCGATGCAGGGTGATCAAGTGGATGTGTATGAAGGGGATGGCAAAGTTATGGCTGTCCTGCATGATGGGCATTCAGAACGGGATACGATCGATGAGGCTTTTGCCCGTGAAAGTGATACTGTTACAGTCAATGCGGCTGTCTATGCACTGCTGGCATTTCTGTTTGGCATCTTTGGTGCGCATCACTTTTATGCCGGTGACAGCAGCCGCGGCCTGAAGTATCTGTTATTGACGCTTTTGCTGGGGTGGACAGTCGTGATTCCGATCATTCTGTATGTCAAATCCATCATTTCAGCTGTCAAGGTTCTGAGTCAGCCATCTGTAAATGGCATGACCGAGCTGCACCGCTGACGGCCGAACATACCCGTCACCTGGAAAAAAAGCCCTTTTTATGCTATAATGTCAGTTAGCGAAAGGGGTGATAACCGTGGATCAGAAAAGATATAAGAAGGGTGACCTCGTTGTATACCGCCGTGATGTATGCAGGGTTGTCCGGATTGCGAAGAGTGACTTTACAGGTGAGCAGTGCTACATTCTTGTGCCCTACCTCAAACCGGATGGGTCGGTGAAGATGCAGGTCCCGGTTTCCAACAAGGGAGGGCATCTGCGCGACCTTGTCACCCGTCAGCAGATCCGTGAGCTGATTGACAATACGCCGGATATTGAGACACTTGTCAGTAAGCCTGCCAACATGAAGAGCCAGTATGCAACATTGATGAAGGGCGATGATATTGAAGATCTTGTCAGGATCATCAAGACATCCTATGCGCGCAATGAGGAGCGCATTGCCAATCATAAGAAGCTGGCATCGATTGATGATGAGTATCTGCAGAAAGCAGAACGCTATCTGTATGATGAAATCGGTGCTTCTCTCGGTATGAGCTTTGATGAGTCAAAAGCATACTTCGAAAAGGAAGTACAGAAAGCTTCCGCCCAGAAAGAGTAACTGATGTCACAAACGAGCAATGATACAATTCTGCAGTGCTTTGAGTGGTATCTGAGCGAAGATGGATCATTCTGGAAGAAGGCCGCAGCACTTGCGCCTTCTTTTTCTTCACTCGGCATCACGATGGTATGGCTGCCGCCAGCCACCAAAGGACAGGCCGGCATTCATGATGTTGGCTATGGTATCTATGATCTTTATGACCTTGGGGAATTCAACCAGAAGGGGACTGTCAGAACAAAGTATGGCACAAAGCAGGAATATCTCGCTGCCGTAAAAGCCATGCACCAAAATGGCATGAAAGTGCTGGCAGATGTGGTTTTCAACCAGAAAATGGGCGCAGATGAAACCGAGGAAGTAGAAGCCATTGAAGACAATCCAAGCAACCGGGAACAGGATATCTCCGGCACAGAGATGATCACTGCCTGGACAAAGTTTACCTTCCCAGGCAGACAGGGAAAATACGATCCGTTTATCTGGGACCATACCTGTTTCAATGGCACCGACTGGGATGAAAAGAGCCATCGCTCTTCGATTTTCCGCTTTGTTGGCAAGCAGTGGGATTCTGAGGTAGATCCGGAAGATGGCAACTTTGACTACCTGATGGGCTGTGACCTGGATATGACAGATCCCAATGTCATCGAAGAACTCAACCGATGGGGCAGGTGGTATTACGACCTGGTCCATCCGGACGGGGTCAGACTGGATGCCGTCAAACACATCCACTTTGACTTTTTCCGTGACTGGCTTGCCAATATGCGCAGCTATGCCAGGAAAGATCTGTTTGCATTAGGTGAGTACTGGAATGGTGATGATGGCAGACTGCTGCATTATCTGGATGTCACCAACAATACGATGTCACTGTTTGATGTACCGCTGCATTACCACTTCTATGATGCCTCCCATGGCTGGGGAAACTATGATATGGGTTCCATCTGGAACAACACCCTTGTCCAGCAAAGACCATCTCAGGCAGTTACCTTTGTGGATAACCATGATACCCAGCCCGGACAGGCATTGCAGTCATGGATTGAAGGCTGGTTCAAGCCGCTTGCCTATGCCCTGATTCTTCTGACAGACAAAGGCATTCCATGTGTATTCTATGGCGATCTCTATGGCATTCCACATGATGGCTATGGACCGGTGGCAGAACTGCCTGCACTGATCCAGATCCGTTATCTGCTTGCCTATGGCCAGCAGACAGATTACTTTGATGATGCCAATGTCGTCGGCTTTATAAGAGCAGGCGACAATGACCATCCAGACAGCGGCATTGCCGTTGTCATGAGTGACAATGCCGGCGGAACCAAACAGATGTATGTATCAAAGGCACTGGCAGGACAGACCATGGTGGATGCGCTGGGACATATGCACGATGAAGTGAAGATCAGCCAGGATGGCACCGGTACGTTTGCCTGTGATGGAGGATCTGTATCTGTGTACATCAGAAAAGATGCACTGCCATTGCTCAATCAGAAAGCATCAGATCAATCAGAACATAACAAAACCGCAGAGGCTGCACCCAGCTTCTGCGGTTTTATGACATGTCTCAGATCTTGATCTTTGGCAGTACATCGGCAAAGGTATCCTGAATCAACAGGTCTGCCTGCTGGTCGTACGGTGTAACAGACTTGTTGATCAGAACAAGATGATTGCCTCGGTAATACCGCAGCAGTCCTGCAGCCGGATAGACAACCAGACTTGTGCCAAGCACAATCATCACATCAGCCTGCTCAATGGCATCCACTGCACCCTGGACCACTTCTTCATCCAGTCCTTCTTCGTACAGCACAACATCCGGCCGGATGATACCGCCGCACTTGTCGCAATACGGAACCCCTTTGCTCTGGGCAACATATTCTGCCGGGAAACGCTTGCCGCACTTTGTGCAATAGTTGCGCAGCGTAGAGCCATGCAGCTCCCAGACATGCTTACTGCCGGCTTTCTGGTGCAGGCCATCAATGTTCTGTGTGACGACGCCAAGCGATTTGCCTTTTTCTTCCAGCTTTGCAATAAATTCATGTGTGTAATTGGGCTTTGCGTCCAAGTGAAGCATCTTGTCATGATAGAAACGATAGAACTCATCAGGATGCTGATAAAAGAACGTATGGGACACAATCTCCTCCGGCGGATAGGCATACTTCATCTGATACAGTCCGTCCTGCGAGCGGAAATCAGGAATACCGCTGTCTGTTGAAACACCGGCTCCGGTAAAAAACACAATCTTCTTGCCTGCATCAATGATCTTCTGCAGGGCTTCAATCTTTTCAGGATCGCTCATTTCTCTGCCTCCTGCTTTTTATTATAGGTTTTCTGAATGCCATCAGCGATGTCAATCATCTGATCAATCAATGACTGCGGTTTTAAGACGTGTACTTTATCACCAAACTGCAGCAGCCATGCCGTCAGGGTAGGGGTGACAGCAGTCCGGATGGATGCCGTAAAGTGATCTTTGTCCTGATGGGAGATAATGATATCCATCCCGAACTGGTCAAACAGCTGCTGGGCCATACTATTGTCAAAGACAGCTGTCACGGTATCGGCATCACCTGTATAGGCATGGAAGGTTTTGCGCATCCATTCCTGCGGATCAAAGCGTACCGGATCATGAATCTGATCCAGCATGATGGCATTCTCCATCTTATCAATGCGGTAAGAAGAAAAATCCTGATATTTATCACTCCAGAACACTGCATAGTAGCGGCCGTCATTGGCATACACCCACACCGGCATCATGGTATAAGCTTCACCATTTCGCCGCATCTTTTTATGCTTACCCGCAGTCAGATCATAATAGCGGAACGAAACCAGATGGCAGGAGGCAATCGCATTGATCAGCAGACCTATTGTTGTCAGAACCTGGCTGTTTTCCGTTCTGTCTTTGACATGATTCACCATCGGCAGCATTCCTCTTTCCCGGAATGACAGAAGATCCTTGAGCTTTTCATAAAAAGTCCTCTTGTCTTCACTTGTCAAAGACGCAGAAGAACTGATGGCATCTACCAGAACAAATGCCTCTCCCAGCGAAAAGCGATGATCCAGATAATACGTATAGGCATTATGCTTATGTATGCGCACAAGCGGATATCCTGCTTTCTCCATAGCATGCAGCGTCCGGTAAACAGGCCGCCGCTCAGCACTGATGCCATGATCACTCAGATATGACTGCATCTGGGCCAGGGAAATCGGACTTCCGGCATCACTTTCTTCACGTAAGAACTGCAATAATAGCAAAGCAATATACTCTCTGTCTCTCTGCTGCATAATTTCTCCTGTTTGCTTTATTGTACGCGAACACGTACAGCAACTCAAAAAAATTTCTGTATCATCATACCTGTCAAAAGAAAGAGGGGATGAACCATGACAAAAAAAGACCAATACCGGCTGATGATGACAGGACTGATGTTTGCCTTTGGCATGGCAGCGCAGTACCAGACCGTACCGGCATTACTGTTCTCTGCCGCTATGCTTGCCGTATCTCTTACAGGAATGAAGAAGGAAGAAATTGTGCCATCTATTGTGGGGATCATCATCATGGAAGGCTATCTGCTGCTGTGCGGACTCTTCTTCACAGAACCGGTGTTTATCCTGCTGACCATTGATGCTGTCCGCGTTTGTATGAAATATCTCTGGAATGAAGACAGCTGCCTGAAAACAGGGATTGTTTTCTGCGCTGTCTATGCTGTGATGAGAATCATTGCCATGGCAGTACTGGAGCCATCCTGCACTTCCATTCTTGACCTGCTTTTCATACCTGTGGCTGCCGGAACCGCAAAACAGCTGTTTTTTGCAAAAAGGAGCCATGGCAGAAGGAGGACAACCGGTGTAGAATACCAATTATGACAAAATGGCTGGTGCAAAAACTGATTCCAGATTCCAATGACACAAAGAAAGAGAGTGTAAGGCTTGCTTATGGCACGCTTGGCAGTGTTGCAGGCATTGTATGCAATCTGTTCCTGTTTGCTCTCAAACTGACCATTGGCATGATGATGCATGCCATGGCCATCACTGCAGATGCCCTGAACAATCTGTCTGACTGCATTACCTGCATTGTCTCACTGGCTGGCTATCACATGGCCGCAAGACCTGCTGACAAAGATCATCCTTTTGGACATGGCCGCATGGAATACGTGATCAGCTTCGGTGCCTCTATTCTGATCTGTCTGGTTGCCCTGGAACTGTTCAAAAGCAGTATTGCCAGCGTCTTTCATCCAGAGACAATCACATTTTCACTTCCGCTGTTTTTCATTCTGCTGGCATCGGTATTAGTCAAAGTATGGATGGCAGCTTTCTACAGATACCTTGGCAAAGCAACCGATAATACAATCCTGCTTGCCAGTTCCCAGGATTCCAGAAGCGATGTACTGACAACCAGTGTCACACTACTTTCTATACTTCTGTCACTCATATGGAAGAATGCTCCTGTGGATGGCATCATGGGTGCGCTTGTTTCCATCCTGATCCTGAAATCCGGCTTCTCACTGGCAAAAGAGATCGTTGACAGGATTCTTGGCAGACCGGTGGATGCCCAGCTGACCAGCCGCATTGAAGCGATGATCCTCGCCCATCCGGAAGCACTTGGCGTCCATGATCTGATCATTCATGACTATGGTCCGGGAAAGAAGATCGGATCTGCCCACGTGGAGCTGGAAAGCACGATGAGCTTTGTCGGTGCCCACCAGCTTGCGGATGCATGTGAGCAGGAAATCCGTGATCAGCTCCATGTGGATATGACTCTGCATACAGATCCGGTGGATACCGAAGATCCACAGCGGCAGCACTACCGCCAGGAAATTCTCGATCTGCTCAAAGAAATGAATGCAGGTATTACCATGCATGATTTCCGCATCGACCATGATGAAGAAAAAATTATCCTGATCTTTGATCTTCTGGTTCCGTTTGAATGCCCGTTGTCACAGCAGGAAATTGCCAATAGAATCAACAGTGAGCTCAAATGCGATCCTGCCAGCCTGGAAACACGCATCACGTTTGACCATGCCTTTACCGAAGGAGAGCCATCATGAAAAACAAAGGAAGTTTCCTGCTGCTATTAACAGCATTCATCTGGGGTATGGCCTTTGTTGCCCAGAGTGCCGCTATGGACAATGTAGGTCCATGGACCTTCAACTGTGTGCGTTCCATCATCGGTGGACTGACATTACTGGTACTGATGCCGTTTCTTCATAAGCTTGTTCCACCGGTGCATTCTTCAGGAAAAGAGCTGCTCAAAGGGGGCATTGCCTGCGGTCTGCTGCTTGGCACCAGTTCCATGCTGCAGCAGGTAGGTATTATGAGCACAGCGGTAGGCAAGGCTGGCTTTCTCACAGCCCTTTATGTTGTATTTGTACCGCTCTTTCTTGCCTTTGGCGGCAGACATATCCAAAAGCGCATCTGGTTCAGTGTTGCTCTTGCCGTAGGAGGCCTGTACTTCCTGTGCATGAACGGATCTTTCCGCCTGGCAAAAGGAGATATTCTATTACTGCTATGTGCCTGCGGATTTGCCCTGCATATCATTACCGCTGACCACTTTACATCCCATACCGATGGCATCTGGCTGAGCTGTCTGCAGTTTTTTACAGCAGGACTGCTGTGCGCAGGACCAATGCTCTTCATTGAAAAGCCATCACTTCATGATCTGCTCAATGCGGCAGTGCCAATCCTGTATGCCGGCATCCTGTCCAGCGGAGCAGGATATACCATGCAGATCATCGGACAGAAAGACACCGAGCCAGCCATTGCTTCCCTGCTGATGTCGCTGGAATCTGTCTTTGCATGTATAGGAGGATTTCTGCTGCTGCACCAGGTATTGACCATCCGGGAAATCTTTGGCTGCATGCTGACCTTCAGTGCAGTCATTCTTGCTCAGCTGCCATTGGATAAAAAGAAAGAAACACTGCCGAAAACATCTGCCAGCCGGAATGATTCATGATCCCAGATATATGTTTGAAAATGTGAAGTCTGCTTCCTAAAAGAATTTGCCAGATTCACTGACAGCCAGAAAGAGATAATCCGTAAAACAGTCATGGAAATGATTTGGATTCATGACAATCTGAACGCATGTATACCTGAGGTATACCTTGTATGCGCTGCAGAGCGCATTATTTTTATCGCCGCGACATTCATGGCAGGAAGCACAGATCTGTATAGATACACTTAATCTGGTTCCCATCAGGAAGACTGCAGAACGGTCTGATGTCTCTGTTCCGTGTGCCTTCAACAATCGTCATACGTTTCTCAGTCTTCTGGAAGAGATTGTCGGGAATGAAAATGAACTGATGGCAGGAACAACACAGTGGTTTCACTGCCATATCACCGGGGAATCTTTAAAGGAGCAGCATTTATTCAGGATCAATGCGTCCTATTAAAGCATTCATCCCCATGTGTGAACGAAGCATTTTGCTTTTCACTATTGAGAAATGGCTGACTTTAATACATCAACTCTTTCATTTAGTTCATTTATCATTTAGAGTATTTCTGAAAAGAGTATTGAGGGATCTGTATGTCAGTCAGCAGGTACAAAAACGGTGATATCTGTAACCACTGATTTATTATGCAAATGTATAATTTTGCTGATTTATCAGGTTTTGAGCTGCTTCTGCTTATTGTACACTCCCTGAGGAAAAAAGCCGAAATAGCTATGTTTAATAATACTCTCTTTTTAGGTGAGCTCGACATGCGTAATACACAGGTAGCGCTGTCAAAGCTGATCAGAGAGTGTGTCGTTTGTTGTGGATTCTATCTGTTTCCTACAGTACGACTTCGTATCTTACAGCAACGCGCTTTTATGTCCAATCAGATGTAACCAGAGGGAAAGGAGCATATTCTCCATCATGGTCACGAAGTTTTTAAAACAGAATATTCTGCTTTCGATGTGTCTTGTTTTTGCTGGTATCTTCAGTGGATGCCAGAAGAAAGATGATGCGGCAGTGCATGTAAAAGGCTGTCAGTTTATTATTCCGCATGGCGATCACTATGATATCGGTACTGAACTTCATCTGGATCAGCCAATGAACAGGCATACCGGAAGTATGCAGATTGAAGACCAGAAATTTCTGGACATGGTCACCATTATTGACAACGCAGACGAATCACCAGATGATACAGATCTTTGTCCCGCTGAAGGGTATACAGCAAGCACAGCCAAGGAACAGATATCTGTAAAGATTCCGGATGATAAAGTGGATGATGTCAAAGCTATCATGAAAGACTATCAATATCAGATTGCATATGACAGCAGTGACGGCTATCCGGGTTTCTCTTATACTATGACACTTCCGCTGATTGACAAAACGGAATAACAGACAGATATGAATTACCTGTAGTAATTTTCCTGGTATTCAGGTGTATTTTGAACAGACAGCTATGTGAACTTGCATTCCGTCTGTGCTTGTTGCTTTGAACTCGTCTGATACGGATGCAGCAGAAATAGTGATCAGACGGGCAGCAGAGGGAAGAAAAAGCGTCTCCTGATTCTTTCATGACTGTCTTGCTTGCGTACATGATCGGAATGCAAGCCAATACAATGCAATAGATCTGTTGCACTGCGTTTTGCAATTTAGAAACTATCAGGAAAATATTATAGAAATGATGAGACCATAAAGATAGATTGATTGTGACAACGTCTATAATTTGTGATTTAGTAAAATGAAACTTCTCAAGGTCGATGTATAAGACTGTTTGAACTTACAAGCAAATACAGAAATATTAGATAAAATAAGTGCAAAAATGAATAATAGGACAAATAAGATTCTGCTGATCGCTGTACTTGTTTCGCTGGGATTGAATGTTTTTCTTGGCATAAAGCTCTATCAGAACAGGACAACGACATCAGATGTTGAGATCAGCTATGATGCGATCAATCCCGTGGATTTTCAGCAGGGGGAGAATGTGATTCTTGCTCAGGGAACCTCACAGTATCCCCATGACGCATTGAGCTATCTTTTGCTGGTGGACAATGAAGGGCAGATTGAGAAGATCTATTGTCTTGATGGACAGTATGGTGCGATTGCGTTCAATGATCAGACAGGTGAAGTGGTTGTGCTTGGAGAAAAAAATGTGCTGAGAATTGGGACGTCTGTGACGCAGGAACAGGATGCCAATCCACAGTTTCTTTCGCAGCAACGCAGTGACATCTATTTTAGCAGGAACCGTATCTATGTGAATTCGCAGCCGGTGAAGGATGAGAGGCTTGGCTTTACGCCGAAGCTAGGCTATGCAGGATTTGTGGATCTTTCTTCTCTTGGTACCGATCTGCATATGATGCCGGTTGGTGTTGTGATTGTTTCGGGAAAATAGATGATTGTAACAATATGGCAGCAGGGGATTTGAAGTGATCTCCTTATCGGGTGCAAAAGCCTGACAGTTTAAGAGGTTATAGGATTAGCATAGACTAATTTCTTGCATATGAAAAAGACGCATTGTCATGATGCGTCTTTTCAAGGGTGTTACTGATTGTCAGCAGTTTCCTCTTTTTCTGTCTTTTCTTCAGTTTCTGCTGTTTCGCTGTTTTCTTCTGCCCTGGCAGGTTCAACAGGATCTTCTTTGCCTGCGTTGCTTCCGGCAGCTTTCAGCATCAGCTCGGTCACCTTGCGGGTATAAGCAACCGGATCATCAACCGGCAGACCCTGGATTAACATTGCCTGATCATACAGCACACCGGCATAGTCTTTCAGCTGTGCCTTATCATTCTTGTAGGCATCCTGCAGAACTTTGAAGATCGGATGGTCAGGATTGATCTCCAGAATCTTTTCAGCCTTGATATGCTGGTTCATCGGATCCTGTGACATATACTTCTCCATCTCCAGGGAAACACCTTCATCAGAAACAATGATCACCGGATCATCCTTCAGACGGGAAGAAATACGCACTTCCTTGACCTTGCCATCCAGATCATCCTTGATGGCTGTAAGCATATCCTTGTTCTTCTCAGCCGTCTCCTCCTTGGCTTTCTTCTCTTCCTCTGTATCCAGGTCCAGATCACCCTTGGAGATATTCTGGAACGGCTTATCCGCATAAGACTGCATGATACCGGAGAAGAACTCATCACGCTCATCCAGGAAGTACAGAACCTCATAACCCTTGTCAATCACTTTGGCAAAGATCGGGGAACGCTTGATCTCTTCAATCGAACTGCCGCAGGCATAATAGATTGCCTTCTGTTCCTTCGGCATTCTGTCTGTATATTCCTTCAAAGTGACATATTTGTCTTCCTTGCTGGACTTGAACAGAATCAGATCCTGCAGTTTCTCTTTATTTACGCCATAGTCACGGTAGACACCATACTTCAGATTCAGGCCGAAGTTGTCAAAGAACTTTTCATAACCGGCCCGGTCATTCTTGAGCATATCCTCCAGGGCATTGTGAACCTTGGTTTCAATTGACTTGGCAATGGCCTTGACCTGACGGTCCTGCTGCAGCATCTCTCTGGAGATGTTCAGATTCAGATCATCACTGTCGACAAGACCTCTGACAAACCGGTAATACTCCGGCACCAGATCCTTGCACTTATCCAGGATAAACACACCCTTGGAATACAGCTGCAGGCCTGGTTCATAATCGGAGTAATAGAAGTTGTACGGTGTCTTGGAAGGAATGAACAGCAGGGCGGTGTAAGATACATTGCCTTCCACATGATAGTGGATGACTTTTTGCGGATCTTCCCAGTCACCAAACTTAGCCTTGTAGAATTCGTTGTATTCCTCCGGCTTGATCTCATTCTTGTTCTTCTTCCACAGCGGTATCATCGAGTTCAGTGTCTGCATCTCTGTGGTTGTGATTGTCTTGTCCTTATCTGTTGGATCCGGAATGCTCTTTTCACACTCCATCTCGATCGGATAGCGGACATAGTCACTGTACTTCTTCACCAGATCACGGATCTTGTACTCCTGCAGATAATCAGAATACTTCTCATCATCTGTATCATCCTTGAGATCCAGCGTAATTCTGGTGCCAGGTCCATCCTTTTCAATCTTGGAAATCACATAGCCGTCTTCACCGGAAGAACTCCAGGAATAAGCCTGATCACTGTGGACACTCTTTGTCTCTACCAGCACATGCTTGGCAACCATGAAGGCAGAATAGAAACCAACACCAAACTGGCCGATGATATTGGTGTCCTCATCTGCTTTCTCCATTGCCTGACGGAACTCAGCGGAACCGGATCTGGCAATCGTGCCAAGATTCTTCTCCAGTTCCTCATCCGTCATACCGACGCCATTGTCTTCAATGACCAGCTGACGGGTATCCGGATGGCGCTCAATCGTAATCTTGAGATCCTTTGCATCATCCGGATGATCATGATCCGTCAATGATAAATAGTGGCGCTTATCCAGCGCATCACTGGCATTGGAAATCAACTCACGCAGGAAGATTTCCTTATTGGTGTAAATGGAATTGATCATCAATTCCAACAGCCGCTTTGATTCTGCTTTAAACTGTCTTTTTGCCATAACCAACACCTCCGTTTAGCACTCTTACTTTTAAACTGCTAATGTATATTAGCACTCCTATATGATGATTGCAAACGGTATCTGACAGTATGCAAACAGGCTTGTTCCATTTATAATGGCAAAGTAGATGAACTGATAATCAATTGCGGAGGTGTAGAAATGTCTAGCAAAGATCATAGACAGAATCATGACAGAAAGCAGGAAGAAAGCCTGCACAGGGTGAATCTCAATATGAGAAAGCTGCGGATCAAAGCAGGAATGACACAGCGTGAGCTTGGCGAGAAGATCGGCCTTGACCACCGCAGCATTTCTGCCTATGAAAACGGGCATTATGAACCCGGTGCATCGGTCATCATCAAGTACTGTGATGTCTTTCATATCACACCGGATGAACTGCTTGGCTATCACACACATGAAGAGGATGCCAGATATTTCCTGACACCGGATGAGATCAATATGGTGATGGCATTCCGGCGCCGGCCTGAATACGTACAGATGTCCGTCAAGACACTGTGCCTGCATGGATACCGTTTTCTGAGTGAAGAAGAAGATATTCGCCAGGACATGGAATGGGTGGAAAACCGCAAAAGACAGATGAAGATTCAGAAGAATATGGAGAAGTGGGCACAGAATGTTAAGAAATCCGGTGAAAGTCAGAAAGGATGAATGGGCCGCTCAAGATAGAAAACAAGGCTTGTTTGTACTAAAATAGTCCTATGAGAGAAATTGAAGCTGCGCAATTGGTTCCATTGATTTCTGATGCATGCGGCCATATGGCCGTCTATTATCAGCCGGATGTCTATCAGTCCCTCAAGGATGCCAGGAGTCAGGAAACCGGCATCTCAGCCCAGGTCATGGATATCCTGCTGGAAAATGCGGATGTGGCTGTCAGAGAACATCTGCCCATCTGTCAGGATACTGGTCTTGTGACTGCCTATGTCACACTTGGACAGGATATCCACATAAACGGCTCTCTTGTTGAAAACATCCAGAAAGGTGTTTCACATGGATACACAAAGAATCATCTGCGTGCCTCTGCTGTGGATGACCCGCTGTTTGCGCGCCATAATACCGGTGACAATACACCTGCCATCATCTATACCAATGTTGTGGAAGGAGATACTTTCCAGATTGATCTGATGGCAAAGGGCTTTGGCTCAGAGAATATGTCAGCACTCAAGATGCTGAAACCTGCCGAAGGACTGGATGGTGTCAGGCAGTTTGTGCTGGATGCGATCAAGGCAGCCGGTCCCAATGCCTGCCCGCCGATGGTTGTCGGTGTCGGCATCGGCGGCACCTTTGACTACAGTGCATATCTTGCCAAGAAAGCACTGCTGCGTCCATTGTCACAAAGCAATCCGGATCCCCACTATGCAGATCTGGAACAGCAGCTGCTGCGTGAAGCTAACAAACTTAATATCGGCCCCATGGGCCTGCATGGACACACTACTGTACTGAAAGTACAGACAGAGTATTATCCAACCCATATTGCCGGCCTGCCATGTGCAGTCAATATCTGCTGCCATGCCTGCCGCCATGAAAGGATCGTGCTGTGATGAAAGAAATTCATCTGCCACTGACGGAAGAAGAAATTGCCAGCCTGCATGCCGGTGATGGCGTATTATTGTCAGGCGTCATTTATACAGCCAGAGATGCTGCCCATAAGCGGATGGCCCAGTTAATCAAAGAGGGTAAGCCGCTGCCATTTGATCTCAATGGCAGTGTCATTTACTACGTTGGTCCAACACCCGGTGATGACCGCCATCTGATTGGCTCAGCCGGTCCGACAACTTCTTCCCGCATGGATGTTTACACACCCAAACTGCTGGACCTTGGCCTGAAGGCAACGATTGGCAAAGGACGCCGTTGTGAAGCTGTCAAAGAAGCCATTGTCCGCAACAAAGCCATCTATTTCATCGCGGTCGGGGGAGCAGGTGCTTTGATGTCACACTGCATCACATCGTGTGAAACCATCGCCTTTGACGATCTTCTTTCCGAAGCAGTCAGAAAGCTGACCGTGAAAGATCTGCCGTGTTTTGTCGGCATCGATGCCAGCGGAAATGATATTTATGATACGAAAGGAAGCCAGCTATGAGTGATCTTTATGAAGAATCTCTGCAGATGCATGCACGCTATCATGGCAAGCTGAAAGTGGAACCAAAGGTTCCCTGTCAGGATGCCCATGATCTTTCTATTGCCTACACGCCAGGTGTTGCCCAGCCATGCCTGGAAATCCAGAAAAACCCTGAAAACAGCTATAAGTATACCGACCGCGGCAATACGGTAGCGGTTGTTTCAGATGGTACGGCCGTACTTGGCTTAGGTGATATCGGTGCCCAGGCCGCATTGCCGGTTATGGAAGGCAAGGCGCTCCTGATGAAGCGGTTTGCCGGCATTGACGGCTGGCCGATCTGCCTGAACACCAAGGATCCTCAGGAAATCATCAACATCGTCAAAGCACTGGAACCAAGCTTTGGTGCCATCTGCCTGGAAGATATCTCGGCACCGCGCTGTGTGACCATTGAGCGCACACTGATCGAGCAGATGCATATCCCGGTCTTTCATGATGACCAGCATGGCACTGCCATTGTGGTTCTTGCGGCATTGATCAATGCACTCAAACTGCGCCATGAAAAACCGGAGAACATGAAGGTGGTCATCAGCGGCACCGGTGCTGCCGGATCCAGTATCATCCGGATGCTGTACCATTATGGCTTCCATCACATCTATGCCTTTGATATCAACGGCTGCCTGCGTCCTTCACACCGTGAAGAATATGACGGCCTGCGACAGGAACTGCTGCAGTATGTCAACCTCGATGGACGAGATTATCAAAGCCTTGCGGAAGGACTGAAAGATGCGGATATCTTCATCGGTGTTTCTGCACCGCGCCTTGTGACCAAAGAAATGGTCGCGTCCATGCATGAAAAGAATATTGTCTTCCCGATGGCCAACCCGGAACCGGAAATCACATATCAGGAAGCCAAGGATGCCGGGGCATGGATCGTGGGTACAGGCAGAAGCGATAATCCTAATCAGGTGAACAATCTGCTTGCTTTCCCGGGTCTGTTCCGCGGTGCCCTGGATGCCCATGCGACCAGAATCACGGAAGACATGAAGATTGCAGCATCCATGGCCATTGCCTCATTGATTGATGAGAAGGATCTCAGTATAGATCACATTATTGCATCGCCGTTTGATGAGAGGGTTGTACCGGCAGTTGCCAAGGCAGTTGCCAATGAAGCCGTTCGGTCTGGCTTTGTACGTTCATAAATACGCAAAACAGGGGTGGGGGAATATATGACACAAGCACAGGACAGCAGCTATCGAAGTTGGCTGACATCAATCCGAATATCCGGACGGCTGTATCTGCATGAAAAAGCGGAAGTACAGCGCATTGAAAAAGAACATCCGGATTTTAAGAATATGCCGTTTTCACCTGATCTGATCAAGATCGGTGTCGCTGATGATACCGGCTGTGGAGAGCTGGAACTGTATCAGTATCTGCTGGAAGACATTGCAAGAATCGAGAAGGTCTTTGAAGCCGTGGAGAATCTGTGCGGGACATCTGCCAGGCAGATTCTGTGGCATCACTTTATTGAACTGGATACACAGGAAGATCTCGCCAGCCGTCTGCACATTTCCAGAAGACAGCTGCAATATGCAATGAATAAGTGGATGAAGAAGGTATATGACGATGGACAGTGAGTGCACAGATCAGTATACATTTGCGTATTTTAAGAAAGCATGTCATGGTTACTTCAATGATCTTGGCAGACTGCAGCAGCTGCAGCTGCACCGCAGGCAGCTGATTCACAATGCCGAGGGGGTACATTCTGTTGATCTTACCAAGGTCATGGGAAAGGACAATCACCAGCCATCGTCTGATCCGCGGTTGGAAATCATGCATCAGAAAGACCTGACAGAACAGGAAATTCAGCAGGTATTGGGCAGGATCCAGTACATTATTACGGTACTGGAGAATATACCCGATCCTGGCTGCCGGGCTCTTCTGTGGCGCGCGTATGTCCAGCGTAAACCAGTCAATCTGTTGGCATCCCATCTTTCTCTGTCAACGGATTATGTCCTGAAGCTGCTGAAAGAAGAAGTCAGAGCGAGCCTGAAAAAGATGCAGAACCATGATGCTCTGCAGCAGCGCAATGCTGTTGTTTCCACATGCGAAAATGAAAAGCCAGAAGAGAACAGCCTGTGACATCTCACAGGCTGTTTTCTGGCTGCTTCTGATAGGTACGTATGACAAACTGGCCGGTAAGAGGAAATGAGCCTGCCTGTGCCAGTTTTTCTTTACCTTTGATCCCGGTTTTATAAGCATAGGGCGTCATGGCAAACAAGGCATGCATCAGATCAGCGGCAACACAAAATGTATCTGTAATGACCTTTTGATCCGTCAGTACCAGGGAGGTATCCAGCGGCTTGATGACATTGCGGTAGGGCTTTTCATAGAGAATCTGCTTCATCTCAATCAGATGATCAGGCCCTGGCGTGACAAAGACAAAATGCCCGCCTGGCACAAGCAGTCTTTCGATTTCATCTTTTGCAAAAGGGGCAAAGCAGGTCAGAATCAGATTGGCACATGCATCAGGAAAGGGCAGATCAAAGATGGATGCCAGCACATACTGTGTGGATGAATCATGTCTGGCAGCGTGCTTCAAAGCATCCTTGGACAGATCAATGCCATATTTCTGATTTGCAGGAATCTTCTGTGTGTAATAGCCTTCCCCACAGGCAAGATCCAGAAATGTATCCGGATGATATGCTTCGATCTCTTTGACAAGCGCATCCCGCAGAAAGCCATAGGCCCCGCTGGCAAGGAATGCACTTCTGGCCTGAATCATTTCCTTATTGTCGCCATGGGCTTTTTTCTGCGAAAGAAACAGGTTCAGATAACCGCTGGAGGCATAGTCAAAGCAATGGCCGTTCAGGCAGATGGCCTGATGATCCTGATGAGATAAAGGCTGATGACAGATCGGACATAATATTTGCATGGCTCTATTGTAACAAAATCAGCAGGACGCTGACAGAAAGAATGTTGACTGGGAGTCAGTCATATGCTATATAACATCCAGGAGGTATCCATGAAAGACAGTAAGAACACAGAAGAGAGAAAACAGGAATTCGTGGATGCGGCGGAGAAGCTGTTCAAGGAGAACGGCATCATGGACACGACAGTGAATAACATCGTGAAGGAACTTGATGTTGCTAAGGGACTGTTCTATTACTACTTCAAGTCAAAGGATGATGTGATTGATGCCATCAGCCAGAAATACAATGATGCATTCAATCAGTCAATGATGAAGGATATGAGCAGCACCGACTGGAAGCAGCAGGTGGATCAGTTCATAGACAACTGCATTCAGTCTTTTGCGGATATGGACGCAAAGCTGCAAGGCAAGCGGGATGATGTGGATCTGTCTGCGCTGAGCAGCCGCAGTGTGCATGAGGCAAAGCAGGCCAGTTCCAGGGCGTTAAGAACGCTGTTGGAAGAGGGAAACCGTATCAAGAAAACAGCCATCTGTGACGCAGATTATTATGCAGATCTGATTACCGGCGGGATTGCCTACATGGTATCCAAGGGTGACAGAGATGCTGAGAAGATCAAAGAGATTGTATGGGATCTGATCAACAGATCCGGAAAGGATGAAAACAATGAGTGATTTTGACAAGCAGTTTAATGATTTCGCAGATATGGTCGCAAAGTATGTCAACGTTGGTGTACAGAAAGTAAAGGATGTGGCAGACTTCCAGACAAAGAAGATGAAGCTGCAGTCTGAAATCGGTCAGAACCAGCGCGATATTACCAAGGCATATACAAAGCTTGGCCAGGCATACTATGAGGCAAAGGAAAACAATGCCCAGATGTCTGATGTGGAAGATGTCATGGAATTGATCCGCTCGAAGAAGAAGCTTGTGGATATGCTGCAGGAAAAGCTGGATGCCATGAAAGACAGCGAAGAAGAATAACAGATACAAAAAAAGACACTGGCATGATTATTCATCATGCTGGTGTCTTTCATGATAGGAGTAAATGCATCCACAGTAATCCTGGTGATACAGGTTAAACTCTGAAACAATCTCATCCCGGCGGACCTGTCCGCCTTTTTTCTTGAAATCTGATACAAAGTAGTGGATATCCGGATAGTCTTTCGCCAGTTCAAGACCAATCTGATTCAATACCTGGCTGTCTTTCTGGCGGGAGATTGTCATCACTGTCGTAAACCAGGCAAAGCCATGCGCATGGGCATACGCAAAGCCCTCTTTCATTCGTGCCCGATAGCAGCCAAAACACCGCTTCCATCCTTCCGGATCATCCGCCCGTGCACTGAGCACTTCTCTTGTATACGCGGCATTGTCATACGGCGGTACAACAACTTTGACATCATCCATACCTAATAATGGCAGCAGCCGTTCCAGCTCCTGTTCACGCCGCTGATATTCACTGGCAGGGTAGATGTTGGAATTGTTGTAGAGAATCGTGATATCAAAATAATCATGCAGAAATTCCAGCGGCCATCCTGCACACGGCCCGCAGCAGGCATGCATCAGCAGCTTTGGCTTTGTGCCGGATACCTTTACCTGCTTCAATTCATCCAGTGATTTCAGATACCAGTTGGTGCGCTGAGATGATTTCCGGCTGGCTAGATAGGTACGATATTCTTCCTTTTCAGACTCATTCATGGGTTAAGAACATGCAGTCTCCAAACGAGAAGAAGCGGTACTTCTCATCTACGGCATGCTTGTAAGCCTTCATGACAAGATCATAGCCAGCCAGTGCACAGATCATCATGATCAATGTGCTCTTGGGAAGATGAAAGTTTGTTAACATGCCATCGATTGTATGGTACTGATAGCCCGGATAGATAAACAGACGCGTCTCCATCGTGCACTCATGGAAGCTGCCATACTTGTTCCAGACAGATTCCAGCGTACGGACAGAAGTTGTGCCAATGGCAATGATTCTTCTGCCCTCAGCCTTGGCCTGATTCAGGATGTCCGCTGCTTCTTTGGACATATAGCATACCTCGGCATGCATCTGATGTTCCTTGACATTCTCTGTATCCATTGGGCGGAATGTACCAAGACCCACATGCAGCGTCACATCTACGACTGTGACACCTTTCTCACGCAGCTTTGCAAAGATTTCCGGCGTGAAGTGCAGGCCTGCAGTCGGGGCAGCCGCACTGCCTTCCACTTTGGAATACACCGTCTGATAACGCTCCGGATCATTCAGCTTTTCATGAATGTACGGCGGCAGGGGAACCTCACCAAGCTGATCCAGAATCTCATTGAAGATGCCATCATAGATCATCTTGAACTTGCGCAGGCCCTTGTCTTCCACTTCCACACACTTTGCCTTCAGTCTGCCATCATGGAAGGAAACAACCGTACCAAGCTTGATGACATGGGCATTGCCAACCAGACACTCCCACACATCATCTTCCATCTGCCTTAACAGCAGCAGTTCCACATGGGCACCCGTGCCTTCCTTAGTACCATACAGACGGGCAGGAATGACACGCGTGTTATTGCGCACCAGTACATCTCCCTTATGGAAATATGACACGATATCATAGAAATGCTTGTCTTCCAGTTCACCGCTGTTCATATGCACAACCATCATGCGGCTGCCTGTGCGATCCTTTAACGGTGTCTGGGCAATCAGCTCCTTAGGCAGATCATAATCAAAATCACTTGTTTTCAGATTGTTGATATCCATTGTTAAAACCCTCTTTCATCAAACTTCATACTGGCCAGTGTCTGCCGCTTGAAATCATCATAGCGGTCTTCTTTGATCGCCTGGCGTACCTCTTCCATCAGTTTCAGCAGGAAGCGCGTGTTATGAATCGACAGCAGGCGGGTGCCGAATCCTTCCTTCGCCCGGGTCAGATGATGCAGATATGCACGGGAATAATTCCGGCATGTATAGCAGTCACACTGGGGGTCCAGCGGTCCAAAATCATCACGGTACTGCGGCCGGCTGATATTGATGCGGCCCTCACTTGTCATCAAAGTGCCATGGCGGGCAATACGGGTCGGCAGCACACAGTCACACATATCAATGTTCATGGAAACAGCTTCCAGCAGATCATTGACGGCACCAACCCCCATCAGATAGCGCGGCTTGTCAAAGGGAAGCTTCTCCTGGGACCATTTCACCATCCGGTACATTGTCGGCTTATCTTCACCAACGGAAGTGCCGCCGATGGCATAGCCGTCAAAGTCCATCTCCACAAGCTTTTCGGCACAATAGTCTCGCAGATCTTCATAGTCACCGCCCTGCACAATGCCAAACAATGCCTGCTCATCAGGACGCTGGTTGGCATCCTTGCCGCGCTTGGCCCAGCGCAGAGTCCGCTCCATTGATTTCTTTGCATAGTCATACGTGGCAGGATAGGGGATGCACTCATCAAAAGACATCATGATATCCGCTCCGATGCAGTTCTGAATATGAATAGACTTCTCTGGCGACAGAAACAGCTTGTCACCATTGCGGGGATTGCGGAAGGAGACGCCCTCCTCCTCAATTTTGCGCAGCTTTGCAAGAGAGAATACCTGAAAGCCGCCGGAGTCTGTTAACATCGGGCCATGATAGTTCATGAACTTCTGCACACCGCCTGCTTTTACAAGGATATCCTCGCCTGGCTGCAGCCACAGATGATACGTATTGGCCAGCACAACACCGGCTCCCATATCATACAATTCTTCCGGAGAGATGAATTTTACCGTTGCCTGTGTGCCTACCGGCATGAACATCGGTGTTTCCACATCCCCATGCGGTGTATGAAGAATACCGGTGCGGGCACCTGACTGCCGGCATATATGTGTAATCTCAAACTCAACTGGTCTCATAATTCCTCATTTCTGCCTGTCTAGTATAGCAGATACATCAGAAAAATCAGTGCATGGGAGTGTACAGCACGGTGTATAATCAGGGAAGTATGAAGTCGCAGTATATTAAAATCCGAAATGTTCCAGATGAAGTACGCCGCAATGCGGCATCGATCCGGGTCAAGCCATGGTGGCTGCTGTTTATCTGTCTTGCCATTGGCATTGCATTGCTGATATGGAAGCCATACATGTTTGGTATTGCGCTGCCGATGGTCATTCTGACCGTATTTGCACTGACCGTCATGCCGGATCGGATTCTTGTGCAATTCGGCAGTCAGTATATGCTGATGTACAACCGCAGCGATCGCAGTGAATGCACGATGATTTACTATGATGAAATCGTCTCCTGGCACTATGAGTATCATCGCTCCTGTGATCAGGTGATTGTGGAACTGGTTGATGGCAGCAGTGAGAGTGTTGAAATGTATTCCCGGATGCGGGTCCGCAACATGATGAATCTGTATGCACCGGGCAAGGAGATGAAGCGGTCATCAGGAAGGAGAAAAGCATGAAGAAAGAGATGGCAGCAGTGGATCCCGAGGCAATGGAAGCCTGCCGGAAGCAGATGCTGAAAGAGAAAGAATATGATGAACTGTCCATGATCTTTGAGATGTTTTCAGACAGTACGCGTTTGAAGATCATGAGTGTCCTGTTTACAAAGGAACTGTGTGTTTCCGATCTTTCAGCACTTCTGGAAATGAGCCAGAGTGCTGTGTCCCATCAGCTTGGATCCCTCAAGAAGACAAAACTTGTTACTTCCCGCAAAGCCGGCAAGAATGTGTATTACCGCATGGCAGATGAACACATCCAGAATATTTACAAGATGGCACTGGATCATATCCGCGAATGAAGATCGCTGCAATTGACTTTGAAACAGCCAACCAGGCAAGTGCATCGGTATGTTCGGTTGGCATCTCCACCATGGAAGATGGTGCCTGCGAAGAAAGCTACTATACATTGATTCATCCGGAAAGCAATGTCTCTTACTTTTCAAAATGGAATGTCAGAATCCATGGCATTCATCCCCAGGATGTCAAAGATGCCCCGACGTTTGATGTGATTTATCCGGATCTGATGCAGCAGCTCGATGGTGCACTGGTCACTGCCCACAATGCCCGCTTCGATATGAAATGCCTCAAGGACACATGTCTCAATACCGGCAAACCCATTCCCGTGCTTTCTTATTTTGATACGGTTGAACTCAGCCGCCATGTCTTTCCGCAGCTGCCGCATCATGGCCTTGGCGACATGTGTGACTATCTTCATATCGAACTCAATCACCACAATGCATTATCTGACAGCTACGGCTGCCTGATGATTGTCGCCTCAGTCATGAATATGACCGGTATCTTTGACATTGAAGAACTGCTCAGGGTCTGCCATACAAGAATCTATGAACTCTAAGAAAAAAGATGCATCGTACCTGGCAGTTTACCAGGATCTGCGAGACAAGATCATCAATGGTGCCTATCCATTGCATCATTTTCTGCCATCCAAAAGAACCTGTGCCAGCCAGTATGGCGTCTCTTTGATTACGATCGAGCATGCCATGCGGCTGCTGGATGAAGAAGGCTATATCACAGCCAGACAAAGACGCGGCTATGAAGTGGTTTATCAATCCGGAGACCTGTTTGCCACACCCAGAACGATCACAGAACCTGTGCTGGAGAGAAAGCGGGCAGACTATACAAAGCTGTTTCCGTATCCCCAGCTTGCCTCCACGATGCGCCATGTGCTCAGTGAATATCAGGAAGAAATCATGGAGCGCAGTGAAGGCTGCGGATGCCTGATACTGCGCCAGGCCATTGCGGCTTACCTGTCCCGCAGCCGTGATATGCATGCAGCACCTGATCAGATCATCATTGCCGCCGGCAGTGAATCTGCCTATTCGCTGATCGTTCAGATGCTTTCCAGAAACGATATCTATGGCATTGAGGATCCCAGCTATGCCAGAATCAGACGTATCTATGAAAATGAAGGCGTACAGATAGATAGACTGCAAATGGGCCCCAATGGCATCAAGTCCAGTGAACTGCAGCGCACCCATGCCCGCATCCTGCATGTCACGCCGGTTTCTTCCTATCCAACTGGTGTCAGTGCCGATGCCGGCAAACGCCAGGAATATCTGCAATGGGCATGTCAGCGTCACGGCATTCTGATCGAAGATGATTATGCCAGCGAATTCGGCGCATCTTCTCCCATCCAGAAAACACTGTTTGCCCTGGAACCAGAAAGAAGCGTGATCTATCTCAACAGCTTTACGCGTACCATTGCACCATCTTTCAGGATTTCATATATGATTCTGCCCGCGGAAAGAAAAGAGCAGCTGCTTGCAGAGATTGCAGATCTGTCCTGCAATGTCTCTACCTTTGACCAGCTTACCGTTGCCGAACTGCTGAATAATGGCAGTTTTGAACGTCATCTGAACAGAGTAAAACGCCAGCAGAGAATGCACAAACAGTTGAAAAGTTTTCAAAAATAATGAATGTGTTTACACCGTGAAAGAAATTAGTATAATTAACATATATATGTGAGGTAGCAGTAATGGCAGATTATGAAAATAATGCTTTCTTCTGGCAGAAAGTAGATACACTCTTTTTGTCAGGAAAATTAGCATTGACAAAGAAAAAAGGGGAAGCACATGATACTTTCCGCAATCTTGTTTATCCAACAGACTATGGACATCTGGGGGATACGAAAAGTACAACTGAGGAAGGTGTCTCCGTCTATGCCGGCAGCGGTGACCGCAGCCAGATCACAGCGCTTGTAGTCGCTGCTGACATTCTGACCAAGGAACTGGATGTCAAGATGCTGATTGGATGCACGGAAGAGGAAGTCATGGCGGTGCTCCGCTTCCTGAACCAGACCGATTTCCAGAAGACAGTTCTGATTCGCCGGTCCAATGTGATTCCTTCCTGGGGCGTCTCAGATAATTAAGCAGAATAGAATCAGGCTGTGAAGAACAACTTTCCTTCACAGCTTTTTTTGTGGCATCATAATTACCCATGCCAGAGAATCTGATGGGGATGGATGGCATGGACAGCAGCGCTGTCATACCATGCCGGCCGGGATAGCATAGCGGCATGGTTCTTGAACCAGAGAAGCACGGCAAAGGGCACAATCATCTGAATCAGAATCATGACCGGTGTATACAGCGGCCTGCAGATCTTCCCCATTGGGTGATATGGAACTTCTAAGAAAAAAGTAACTGCATCATACAAAAGGATAATTTTATATGAAGCATTATTAATATAGAAGCCTTCTTTTTAAATCATAATAATTTACAATTTAGCCAAATAGGATAGAAAGGAATCATCATCAGGAAGATTGCAATTGATCAAACAGGAATATATATGATCTGATCATTTTATTTGACCTGAAATTCTTTTTATCAGAAGGAGGAAGAAATGATTCTTAAAAAGGCAATTCCAAGTCTGCTTGTTTTAGCAATGATCTTTTCTCTATGTACCACAAAGATTGAAGCGAAAGAACTGCCACAACAGGATACTCCCATCACAGAAGTTGAAGAATCCGAAGTGGCAATGAGTGCAGTAGTTGCCACTGCACTGATCTGGGTTCTTACATACTATCCACAAATTTATCATGTCGTTGTTCATTACGTTAATAGAGCTGCCTGTGTACCTGGCGTATCGCCAATCAAACTGGCGAATGCGATTTACCGATATGCCAAAACTGGCGTCTGGAGCCTCTGATGTTAGAACAGATTTTGAATTTTATCAGCTTTTTCATCATCTTTAAAGCAGACGAAAATCTTTCAGAAGGGAAAAAGAAAAAGGCCATGCTTTTGATCATATTATTCGTTGTTTTTTTTCTTGCCATGATAGGTTTATTCTGGCTGCTTGATACACTGAATCTTCAGGAATTTTAACTTAGACTAAGGATTGAAAATGTTATCCTGCACATGTATTTTGACAGGCAAAAAGAAAATGACTGCGGCAAGATCCACAGTCATATCTCATCAACTTATTTGATTGGCTCACCGACAAAGTCCCGGCAGAAATCATCTTCTGTATGATGGATGATCCACTTCACAGCATCTCTTTCTGCCTTTTCATACAGATCCAGAAAGGATTCTGTATGACTTTCTGCAGGTGCATAGACAGGATGCCAGACTTCATGTGCTTCATTCAGTGCGGTTGGTTTTTTATCATCAGAAAGCATCATGCCGCTGACCATCTTTGGCGCCTTGATCAAAGATTCCACATAGGATGCCAGATGATACTTGAACTTTGACGGCTTGAGATAGCGGGTCATCCGGTGCACATCACGGATATCATCCATCAGCTGCTTCACAGTCAGATCAATGCCAAATACATTCTTGATCATGGCCTGATACATCAGAGCAAGTTTTTCTGTATCTTCCGCTGAAAGCTGAAGATACTTGTAAACATCATAGTCTTTCCAGCTTCTGCCCCGCTGTCCCAGAATATAGACATCAAATTCACCTTCAATGCGGAAATGAATTTCACTCTCGGTACGGCCTGTACGCACACTTTCATGATGCGCATAGGCATTGATCAAAGGATGTTCATTCTGATCCAGCGCATAATGGCAGAGATACCCATCAAAATAGGACCGCAGGGCAGGATCCCGGTGGGCATAGTCTTCCAGGAAAGCAAGTACTTCCCGGATCTTTTCCTCATGCATGCGGCTGCCAATCGGAGCAAGCGTGCCGGGAAGGATCGAAAAGTGTGAAAAGAACAGCATATCCGGTCCCTGGGATCCCATATAGAACATGGGCAGATCCGTAATTTCCTTCTGCTGTGCTTCCGGCAGGAAACGGTATACATCTTTGGCAAATTCTACATGCGTTGTTGCTGCTGGCATGATTCAAACCTTCCTTCAGTTATTTTGTCTTTTCAGCGATATCCTTGATCTTTGCGGCAAGACCATGCAACTTGGCAAGAGGCAGGGAACAGATCGCAATCCGGATGCCATGATTGACACTGACCGTATAAATATGATTGTCCATCAGTGCCTGGTGCAGACGATTGCGATACGCATTGTCAGGAATACGCAGAGTCACAAAGAATCCTTCATCATATGGATAGCAGTCCAGTGCTGCATCCTTAGCCTCTTTGATAAACAGGGAAGAACGCTGCCGCATCAGATCAATATACTTCTGCTTTTCTTTCAGGAATGCATCCCGGTTCTCCGTCACTGTCCAGACAAAGTTTGCCATGGCCGCATTTGGAATATTGGACCAGGTTGCACGTGCCTTCTTTTCCATGATGATCTCCGCATCCCGGACATCCTCTTTCTTTTTGGCAAGCACAATGGCAGCACCGCAGCGCAGACCATAGGAGGTCAGTGTCTTGGAGCAGGAGAAGCAGATTTCCACCATGACATTGTCAGACAGATCATTGAAATAGGACATATAATGTCTGGCTTCTTCCATGGAACGGTAGGAATAGTCAATGTAGGCAATATCATTGATCAGAATGATATCGCAGTCTTTGGAAGCTTCGTTCAGATAGCTGACAAGATCCTTCCATTCCTGTTCTTTCAGACAATAGCCGGTCGGATTCTGGCAGGGATCATTGAGCACAATCACAACTCTGTCCTGCTTTGCCTTGACTGTGCTGACACATTCCTTCAGGCTTTCCAGATTGAAGCTGTCACCATCAAAATTCTTGTATGTGATGTAATTCAGATTGTTTTCATGTGCCATCAATGCATAAGAACCCCAGGCAATTTCTGGCAGAATGACCGTTTCACCCTCATCCAGGAAGGTTGTAAAGCCAATGGAAACAGCACCAGATCCACCCGGTGTGGCAATCACGGTATGGGCAAGATCGAGCTTCTGGCCATACGTCACCCACTGATACACCTGATCACGGTAATCCGGATTGCCAGTAAAGCTTGCTGCATAAGAAGCCTTGATGCGGTGATCAATTGCATCATAGTGGTTGAAGACAGTATCGTAAGCAACCAGATGATTGTCTTCATCATACAGAGAACCAATGGTCGCATTCACAACGGCATCACCATTGACCGCAGCATCTTTCTTCGCTTTGGCAATCACGGCAAAGACCGTATCGACAATCGGGGTTAAATCAGCACTTTTTCTGACAAATGACATGTTCAGTCCTCCTTAAACAGATATGTTCCCACCCGGACCATATTTGATCCACAGGCGAGTGCTATTTCATAATCACTGCTCATACCCATGGAAAGGGTATGAATCTGGCTGGCACCATACAGACTCTGCAGATGCACATACAAAGCATGTGTTTTCATAAACACATCCCGGATTCGTTCTGTATCATTCGTATGCGGTCCCATAGCCATGATGCCGCATACATTCAGATGCGCAAACTGCATGCATGATTTGACAAAGGCATCCACATCAGCCGGATCATGACCAGACTTGTTCTCATCTTCATCTGCCATGTGAAACTCACACAGCACATCCATCGTCTTGTTCAGCTTTGCACACTGTTTGTCAATTTCCTTTGCCAGTTCCAGAGAATCCAGAGACTGGATGCAGGAAACATACGGAACGATACTTTTGACTTTGTTGCGCTGCAGATGACCGATAAACTGCCACTGGATATCGGCAGGCAGGTCAATCTTGCCAAGCAGCTCCTGGGCGTGGTTTTCACCAAAGATCCGCTCACCAGCATCGTAATAGGACATGATTTCTTCTTTGGAGCGTTTCTTGCTCACCACACACAGCCGTGCCTGTTCATCACAGGCTTTCTTCACTTTTTCATAATGTGCCTGAATCATACGGCTATTATACTCCTGCAGATGAGCACCTGTTCAGAAGCAAGCGCAAAAATACATCAGGCGATGAATGACATCGGTGATTTCTGTGCCTTGATAAAATGATGGCGGGAAAGATAGGGAATCAGCAGATTCACAAGCAGGACAATGGCCAGTACCTGGAAAGGATACAATACGGCATTCTTGAACAGACTCTTGCCGGCATAGTACAGATATGCCTTACTGCCGCCGGTCAGAACATATGTCCAATAGGATCCCAGCATGACATTGATGCCAAAGGAAGAAACCGCTTTGGCAATGGCAATCTTGAGCACGGACTGTTTCTGATCATACATGCATACTGCATAGCACAGAATGCCAAGTGCTGCGGTCATGGTATAGCCGGCAAAGAAGCCATAGCCATCTGGAAACAGCATATAGGACATGATGTCCTCCACGACCGCAAAGACAATGCCTGCTGTTGGTCCCAGCACCATGCCGCAGATCGCATTGATCAGAAAGTCAAACGAGAAATACAGGTTGACGCCGACCGGAATGGAAAAGCGGGAAACAACAATGCGCAGGGCAAGAAAGATGGCCATGACAGCCAGCCAGCGCACCGATTTCAGCTTTTCTGCAGATGACTTCCACATTTCTTTTTTCATATAAAAAACCTCCTTTCACCAACCCGTGAAGGAGGTCATATTCACGTTTTGGGAATCATACAGCTCACCGCAAGAATTTGGTTCTTTTCGTCCATGTACTTCCCGGTACACAGCACTTGACGCGGACTGTTGACGGCCATACTGTAACGCATACACAATGATCAGGCAAGAAAAAAGCAATGTGATACCATGGACACGAAAGGAGAAGGATTATGGCAGTATATGATGAAAACTGGGTAATGGAAAGAAAAAGCAGGCACCATGGCCTGCAGCCGCTGCGCGATGCCCTGCATGAAACAGGTGATGTCCAGAACAGGATCCGGTGTATTCATGTGGCCGGCACCAATGGCAAGGGTTCCACCTGTGCCTTTCTGCAGGAAATTCTGATGGCAAATGGAATCAAAACAGGCATGTTTACTTCTCCCCATCTTGTCTGCCACAATGACCGCATCCGCATCAACAGCACATGGATTCCCCATGATGCCTTTGTCAATCTGCTGAACAGTCTGCTGCCAGTCATATTGAAATATGATCTTGGCATGTTTGAAATTGATTTTCTGATTGCCATGCACTGGTTTGCAACAGAAGGCGTCGATATTGCCATCATTGAAGCCGGCATCGGCGGCCGGGATGACAGCACGAATGTGATCCCGGTGCCCTCACTTGCCATCATCACAACCATCAGCTATGACCACATGCAGATCCTGGGATCCAGGCTGTCACAGATTGCCTTTGCCAAAGCCGGCATTCTCAAGCCATACGGTCATGGCTTATGCGGCACACACGATCCTCATGCCAGATCCGTCATATCCTCATGGGCATACCGGCAGCACTGTGCTTTAACATATGCAAGACCATGGTATGACCGGGGCCCACAGGCATTTTCCTTAGATCATGACATATACCATCTGTCTATGCCTGCCCACTACCAGAAAGCCAATGCCGCACTGGCATTACAGGCAGCTTTTCTGCTTGGCATCAATATCCATACACCCGCCATTCATCAAGCCATTGAACAGACCAGATGGCCGGGACGCTTTGAAATGATTTGCAAACATCCATGTGTCATTGTGGATGGGGCACACAACAAAGAAGGTATGGAAGCTTTGTGCAGGACGCTTGCAGAAATGCCCGGACCTAAGACGGCTGTATTCAGTGCTTTGCGGGATAAGCCGGGACACGAAATGGCATTGATGCTGAAAAAGGTATGCGATGAAGTCATCATCACATCATTTCAGGATGCCAGAGCAGATTCCCTGCAGGATCTTTGTATACCAGGCGCTATCCTGATCGCGGATCCTGTTAAAGCAATTGCATATGCCAAAGAACAAAGAAAAGACAATGGCTTTGTGATCGCAGCAGGATCCCTGCACTTTATTTCATTTGTCAGAAACATGCTTCATCCTGTGCCTTAAAGCAGAAAACAGTGCATTTCCAGCAGTATTGGATATCATAGAACAGCAAAGCAATGAAGAAAGGAACTATCAAAATGCAGTATACATTGACAGCATTGATCGAACAAAAGCGGGATCTTCCAGCTCTGGCCAATGCTGGTGCCACTGAAATTCTGATTCCGCTGTCCGGATACAGTTTTACATCTGCCCACAAAATGAATCTTCAGGATGCGCTTGATCTGGCCGCATCGGCACATGCCTTTGGCATGCAGGCAGCACTTCTTGTCAACAAGATCTTTGCCCAGGAAGAAGTGAATATGCTGGATGATCTGTTTGCATATCTCAGTCAGGACATCACACATCTTTACTTTGCTGATCTCGCCGTGCTGGAAACCGCCAGGGCTCACCATATGGAAAACAGGCTCATCTATGATCCGGATACCCTGTTGACAAGCGCTGAAGATATTGCCTTCTGGCACAGCTGCCGCCTGGCCGGGGCTGTTGTATCTCCACTGCTGACAATCGAAGAAACAATCGATGCCGCAAAGACCAATCGGGATGCCATCCTGTTCATCCATGGACATCCTGTGCTTTCCCGCTCACGGCGGCCATTGCTTTCTTCCTGGAAACAGGCATTCTCCTGTATGAAAGAATTCAAAGAACGGAATGATCTTTTTCTGCAGGAAGCCAAACGGCAGGGAAAAATGCCTGTGTTTGAGGATGAAAACGGCACGATCATCTACAGTGATGACAGGCTGGAATCCTGGCTGGAGATGAACCGGTTCATGCAGGCCGGCATATGCCGCTATCTGCTTTCGGGTCTGTATGAAGACCGTCTGGCCTATTTTGAAAGTATCAAAGGATACAGCCGCATTCTGCACGGAGAAGATGCAGAAACTGTGCGCGATGAAGTGATGACAGGAACAGGAGAGAAGACGTATGACAGTGGATACTATCATGAAAAAACCGTCCGGTGAGCTGAAGAAGCCGGAGCTTCTTGCCCCGGCTGGAGATCTTGCCAGAGCGCGTACTGCCATCTTATACGGCGCCGATGCCGTATATCTTGGCGGCATGAATTTCTCTCTGCGCTCAAGAGCTTCCAACTTTACGATGACAGATATCAAGGCAGCATGTGATTTTGCCCATGCCCATCATGCCAGAGTGCATGTTACCGTGAATGTAATTCCGCATGCAGAAGATTTCATTGGCCTGAAGGAATATGTGCAGGCGTTGGAAGATGCCGGCGTGGATGCGGCAATTGTCGCCTCTCCAGCGATCATGAAACTGATCAAAGAAAATACCAGTCACATTGAAGTGCATGGCAGCACCCAGATGTCCATTACCAATGTGAGGGCCGCAAAGTTTCTGCATGAAACACTCGGCATTGACAGGGTCGTGCTGGGTAGAGAATGCACGATGGCGGAAGTACAGGCAATTACAAAAGAATGTCCGGTGGAAACAGAGGCCTTCATCCATGGCGGCATGTGTGTGAATTACTCGGGCAGATGTACACTGTCCAACCGGATGACGCTGCGCGATGCCAACCGGGGCGGCTGTGCCCAGAGCTGCCGCTGGCAGTACCGTCTGTTTGCAGGTGACACACAGATCAATGATGAAAACAGCTGGTTTACGATGGGGTCCCGCGACCTGATGGCAGGCAGGTGGATCAAAGACCTGATGGCAGCCGGCGTATCTTCCCTGAAGATCGAAGGAAGAATGAAGACGGAATACTATGTTGCCAATGTTGTGTCGGGATACCGCCGGCTGATCGATGATCTGTATGAACATGATGGCAGTATCTCTGATGAGAGTCTGGAAAAACACATTGCCCAGATTATGAGAGGGGAAAACAGGGAAGTGTGCGATGGCTTCTATGGCGGTATTGCCGCAAAAGATTCCATCATTTATCACGAAAACAGCAATAACCATGTCAATCATGATTTTCTGGGTACGATTATGCGCTATGACCGTGATTCACATACAGCCTGGATGCAGGTGCGCAATGCCTTTGACAATGGTGAAAAAGCAGAAGTGCTTTCTCCTGGCAGAGAAATCAGGGATATCACGCTTTCATCGGTTCAGAATGATCAGGAAGAGTATCTGGAAACTGTGCGCAAGCCGATGTCCATCATTCACTTTGTGACAAAGGAAGAATTAGCAGCAGGAGATATTATCAGAAAGGCAGCAGATGATGATACAGATTGAAGGAGGCCTCAGTGTCAAGGCCGCAATGCTGGCAGGCAGCAGACAGATTGAGGCAGTTTATCTGGATGAGGCACGCCATGATAAAGATGCACACTTCATTGTCAGAAAAGCACAGGAAAAAAACATTCCGGTCATTTTGAAATCCCGCTCATGGATTGAGGCACATGCCCAGGGAAGAACCCATGGCGGTCTGATTGCACAGGTGCAGCCGCGCCGGTTTCAGCAATTGTCTGATGTGATCACGGAAAATCCCTATGTTTTTGTCGTAGAAGGGGTGGAAGATCCCTTTAACCTTGGCTATATCATGCGCTCTTTATACAGTGCCGGGGCAAGCGGCTTACTGCTGCCAAAGCGCAGCTGGGAGAAGGTGGAATCCACGATCCTGAAATCCAGTGCCGGTGCCAGTGAATATCTCAATGTCATCATGAGTGAAGATCTTCCTGGTGATATTGCCGCCTTGAAGAAACAGGGCCTGAAGGCGTATGCGGCCATGCGCAGAGATGCCATTGCCTATTGGGATGCAAGTTATGCAGGACCATGCCTGATTGCCATCGGCGGAGAGATGCGCGGCTTGTCTTCCAAAGTACTGGCGCAGATGGACCAGAACATCTATATTCCGTATGCAAACGATTTCAGAGCCGCATTGAACGCAGCCGGGGCAGCAGCAGCGATTGCTTTTGAAGGATTCCGGCAGAGAAATGCCTGATTCTCCGCGAATTTTCATTCCGGATGATCTGTTTTCTGATAAAATTTTCAAGTAGTCTGAAGAGGAGGCATCAATGAAAGAAGCTTACTATTATCACAACAACACCGTGATTATCAACTATTCCAAGGTTTATGTGCGCAGTATGCACGAACTTGTGGAAAGTGACTGCTTCAATTCCTTTCTGCACCATTATCTGGAATATCTTGCCCAGCAGCATACGGACCTGCATGACTTCCTGTGCAGTGGACATGATTGTGAAGAGTCTGTCCGTCAGGAAATCAAGAAGGTTCTCAATCTGCTGATTGTATTGGAAATGAAGGATATTGATCACCCGTATACAAAGGCACCGCATCTGCTGCTGGAAACCATTGAGGAAGGGTATCATTACTGGCGTTCTCTGCAGCGCTATTCCGTGCTGTATACACACAATGAGGTCGGCTACCAGCTGCAGTCTTTCATCCAGGCTGACTCTGAATTCAACGCAACAGCCCTGAAGTTCTACCGTACCGTACAGCAGAAGGTGCAGGGCTCCCGCAATAAGGTATACCGTCAGCTGCAGGCCGGCACCAATGCCGCACTGCTGCTGCAGTACTATAACTGGAAGGCACCCCATGGCTATGAAGCCTTGGAAGGTATTCCGTTCATTCATGAAATCATGCTGCGGACACCGCTCATCCTGCATCCGCATTCCAACAAGCGCACCAACGTCTTCAAGGACGATGACCACAATCCGATCAAGGATTTCATCAAGGGTGATGAAGAGTGGGTATGCTTCCCTGCCAAGGTTGGCAGCCTGCTGATCTACTGCTACTTCCACCGTGATTTCCTGACCAGTGCTGTGGCAACGGCAAACCTGTTTGAACTTGCCAGCATGCAGGATACCATCAACCGTAAGCCGGATGCCATCATGCTGTTCGGCAATCCGGACGGCCGCGATGATACAGTCTTCTACCATGATGAAGAAAATGATATCTGGGTCGGCAAGGATTCCGCATCTGAGAAGATTGACTACTTCGGCTATACCAAGAAGACAATCCTGACCCTGCACAACCTGGCCATGATCAACCGCGGCTGGCTGCCAATCCATGGCGCCATGGTTAACATCTATCTCAAGGATGGCACCAAGAAGGGACTCATGTTCATGGGTGACTCCGGTGCCGGCAAGAGTGAGACCATTGAGGCACTCAGCGCCCTTGCGTCTGATCTGATCGACCATCAGGAAACTGTGTTTGATGATATGGGTACGATTCATCTGGACAAGGATGGCAATTTGCGTGCACAGGGTACAGAAATCGGTGCCTTCGTCCGTCTGGATGATTTGGATAAGGGAACTGCCTATAAGGACATGGACCGCTCTATCTTCTTCAATCCGGAGAAGCCGAATGCCCGTGTCGTTCTGCCGGCAGCACCATATGATGTCGTCACATCCGACCATAAGATTGACTGCTTCCTGTATGCCAACAACTACACCGACAAGCGTGGTCTCCACTGGTTCTTAGACCGGGATGGTGCGGAGAATGTCTTTGTACAGGGCAAGCGTTTCGCTCTTGGCACCACCCAGGAAAAGGGTCTTTCCACAACATTCTTCGCCAATCCGTTTGGCCCGATGCAGCGTCAGGAACAGTGCGGCAAGCTGATTAACAAGATGTTTGATGCACTGTTTGAGCAGAACATTCCGGTTGGTGAGATTTACACCTGCCTTGGTCTGCCAAACAAGGGCGACCATGGTATTGATCAGGCTGCTCAGGCACTGCTTGACTTTGTCAAAAACGGCAAGAATCATAAATAACAAAAAGGGGAAGCTCATGCGAGCTTCCCTTTCATGTGCTTCAGGCTTTGTCATTGCCGGGATCTTCCGGGAATTTCACCGTGAAGACAGAGCCTTTGCCAAGCTCTGATGTCACCGTGATCCGGGCACCGCAGATTGCTGCCGCATGTTTGACAATCGACAGGCCAAGACCGGTACCGCCGGTTGCCCGTGAATGCGACTTATCAACCCGGTAGAACCGTTCAAAGATGCGGCTTTGTGCTTCATGCGGAATACCAATACCGGTATCCGCAACAGACAGGATCGAGAGATGATGTTCTGCATCATGCCATGTCTTGACTGTCACACTGCCATTTTCATGATTATAGCGGATGGCATTGCCCAGCAGGTTATAGGCAATCTCATAGACAAGCCTGTTATTGGCTTTGATCGGGGCATCATGAAGATCCATGCTGATGGTGATATTTCTCTTCTTTGCACTTGCCGCAACAGCCTCATGTGCTTCTCTGGCCAGATCCTTCAGCTGCAGGCGGCTCACTTCCACAGATGCATTTTCATCGAGTTGAGACAGCCGGATAATATCGTCGATCAGGGTAAGCATCCGGGCACTTTCAAAGCGGATCTTGTGTATGAACTTGTCGGTGTCTTCCGGCTTAACCAGATGATTTTCCAGCAGTTCGGCACTGCCCATGATGGACTGAAGCGGTGTTTTCAGTTCGTGGGAAACATTGGCAGTGAATTCACGGCGGGTCTGTTCTGCTTCATAGACAGAAGTAATGTCACAGGCAAGAATACTGGCACCTGTCAAGACACCATGGGAAGTGATCGGATGTCCGGTGAGCCGGATATCCGCATCACGGAATTGAATGATCTCTTCACTGCTGCCTCCGGCAAGTGTTGTTTTGGCAAGACGGTGCATTTGTTCACTGCCGCAAAGATCATCCAACGTATGCACATCCATATCATCCGTCTTGTCAAACAGACTGCGGGCCGCATCATTGATCGAGACAATCTCTTCATTGCGGTTCAGCAGAATAATGCCTTCTGAGATGGAAGACGTGACCGCCTCAAACTCTTTCTTTTTCTGATGCAGTTCATTGAGCTGCTCATCAATCTGCTCATTCTGTTTGTCGATCCGTACAAGAAGAGGCTGGATTTCATCATAGGTATTCTGCTGCAGGGGATGATCAAGATCCAGTGTATTGATCGGTTCCGCAATCTCATCTGCCAATCTTCGCGCCAGCAGAGAAGCCACCGTAATTGCCGCAATCAGAATGATCAGAATCGGTGAGATCATCCGCATCGTCAGGATACCGGCCGTATCATAGTTTTCCGCAACACGGATCACGGAGCCATCCCCACATTTGCGGGCTGCATAAATTGTCCGTATTGCCATAGTATGCGAATATCTTGTGGCAACACCGCTGCCTTGGGACAGCGCTTCCTTGAATTCTGCACGATCACTGTGATTTTCCATCTGGCTGGCATCTGCTTTGGAATCATAGAGCACATCACCATTGGCTGCAATCCAGGTGATGCGGTAATTGGCATCATCGGACGCCTCCAGACTCTTGAGATACGCATCTGAGCCGGCATCAATACCAGCCTGCACCAGCATGGCTTCACTTTCCAGACGCGATGTTTCCAAAGAAATGAAGTGATTATTCAGAATCAGGATCATCACCGCCATCGCTGCTGCTAAGACAACAGCCATGGAGATGGACACATAGCGGAAAATCTTGCTTTTCATGCGTCCTCCTTATAGCGGTATCCAACGCCGCGTACCGTATCAATATGCCTTCCTGCATTTCCCAGTTTCTGACGCAGTGTACGCACATGCACATCCACCGTTCTTGTTTCACCATCATATTCTGTACCCCAGATGTGATTCAGCAGCTGATCACGGGTATACACAATGCCCGGATGGCTTAACAGCAGATACAGCAGATCATATTCCTTCAGCGTCAGCACAACCGGTTCTCCATCCACGAGCACTTCATGGCGGGAAGCATCCATGCGGATGCCGCTGTTTTCAACAACCTGCTCACTGGAACTGTTCACTCTTCTTAACACCGCTCTGATACGGGAAACCATCTCCATCATCCCAAACGGCTTGGCAAGATAGTCATCCGCACCGGTATCCAGTCCCTGCACCTTGTCATATTCCGTGCCCTTGGCACTGGCCATGATCACCGGGATATCTCTGGTTACCGGATCCTTCTTCAGCTTCTTCAATACCTGTGTGCCATCTTCATCCGGCAGCATGATATCCAGCAGAATCAGATCCGGCTTCTCATTGCGCAGTGCCGCAAAAAAATCCGCGGCTGTCTCGAACCCCTTTGCCGCAAAGCCAGTTGATTTCAGCGTATAAATTTCAATTTCGCGGATGCTTGCATCATCCTCAACACAATAGATCATCATATCAGGCAGTACCGTTCCTTCCGTAAGACATATTATAAAATGCAGGTAAAATACATGGCAGGCAGAATGTAATAATTATGTAAAGCAGTGCAAAAATTGTTAAATTCAGTCTCAGCTTTACACGATAGGAACATGAAAAACAGGCAGAACAGACAGGATGGCATCGCATTGGAACACTTTGTTATGTAAAATGTTGTTCTGGACGAAGAAAGGAAGGTGAGCCCTGCCGCCGGAATGTGCGGCGGACATATGTATGGAATCCATTACTTCACTGCAGAATGCCAAAATCAAAGAATGGACAAAGCTGCATACAAAAAAAGGCCGTGATACCAGCAGCCGTTTCCTGGTGGAAGGGGAGCACCTGATTGAAGAAGCACTGAAGGAAAATTGCGTGGACACGATCCTTACAGACCAGCACTGCCCGTTTGCTTTCCCGCATACAGTCCTGGTGACGCCGGCCATCATGAAAAAGCTTAGTGTGAATGTTTCACCGGTGCATCTGATTGCTGTCTGCCGCAAAAAGAAGTGGGAAAGAAAAGCAATGAAACGGGTGGTTCTGCTGGATGGCGTACAGGATCCCGGCAACCTTGGCACACTTGTGCGGACCGCGCAGTCATTCTGCTTTGATGCCGTGATCTGCAGCCATGCCTGTGCCGATCTCTATAATGAAAAAACAGTGCGCAGCACCCAGGGCGCACTCTTCCATCAGCCTGTCTTTTATGCAGATCTCAAAGATGCCATTGCCACACTGAAAGAAGATCAATTTGCCATCATCGGCACAAGCCTGCAGTCATCTGTACCAATGGCATCCATTTCTCTGCAGGATCAAATGGCCTTTGTGCTCGGCAATGAAGGAAATGGCGTTTCACAGGATATCCTTGCCATGTGTGATCAGAACCTGCGCATTGAAATGTCTGGCTTTGAATCATTGAATGTTGCCGTTGCCGGCGGCATCATCATGTATCATTTCCGTCCTTAAAAATACTGGCCCATCCCGTAGCCAAACCGTTTCTCACCCGGGACAGCCGGCACTTCCTTGATGCTCATATCATCCACCCGGATAAACTGATTGCCAGCCTGCACCGCTTCCAGGAAGCTGTCAATTCTGTCCTGCTCACCCTGGACAAAGATTTCCACCAGGCCGTTTGGCAGGTTGGTGACACTGCCAGTCAGACCGCGCTGCTGTGCCTGCATCATGCAGAAGCCACGGAAACCGACGCCCTGAACGCGTCCTTCCACAAACACATGAAATCGTTTGATCATATGATTTACCTCTTGCTTACATTATAGATAAAAGGAGTGATGCATAACATGACCAACATTCTTTTAAATACAGAAAATTTTGATGAAGACTGGGCTTCATCAACATTAACCAGCTATATCAATCCACAAAGCAGGGTGCTGCTGATGCCGCTGTCCTATCAGGAAGGCTGGGCCAGTGATGAAGATGCCTGGCGTGAAAGATATCAGGAGCCCGGTGAAGAGATCAATGCCTATTACCGCCTGGCAAGACCATTCCATGCCTATGGGATTCCGGATGAGCAGATTCACTTCTTTGATTACTATGAAGAAGACCGGGATCATGCCCACGAGAAACTGCAGGATGTGGATATTGTGTATCTGGCTGGACGCCATCCGGAACTGATGATGAACAGCCTGGTGGATTTAGGCCTGGATGATGCTTTGAAACAGTTTCCTGGTGTGATCATGGGAAGCCAGGCAGGAGCACTGATTCAGCTGGAACGATATCCGATCATCCCGGATCTGGATCATGAATTCGGCTATGGCGATGGTCTTGGCCTTGTTCATGGCTTTATGGCAGATATGGACTATGATCAGGATTCAAGACATCTCTATGCCATTATCAGGGGTCTGGAAGACTATGGCCAGCCGGTTGTCTGTGTGCCAAGAAAGGGCGGCATTGTGGTGGACCAGGGTACAGTCGATATGCTTGGCAATGCAGCGGCGGCTGCCCAGGATGATCTGGATGCTCTGTATCAGGCTCTGGATGATGCCAGAGTGAATGAATACCGCAACCAGTGGTAAGTTCTCTTTGTGACATTGCAGGCATGATGCTATAATGGCATCCGTAAAGCGATAAAGAAAAGACCAGTAGCTGATGCAGAAGGAAAACAAAAGAGAGGGGTCCCGCGGCTGTAAAGATCCTGCTTTCCCGATCAGTGAATTCACTTTTCCAGCGGGATTAATCCTCCCCGGCTGTCTCCGTTACAGGCAAATTGAGGTGCGCACGCAAGTGCGAATCAGGATGGTACCGCGTGATCAGCGTTCCTGTAACAGGAACGCTTTTTTATTGTTCAGGAGGAAGTATGGAAGAGATTCAAAGCGTCAAAGAAGAAGCCCTGCAGAAGATTGCAGAGGCCGGTGATCTTGATACCCTGCAGCAGCTGAGAGTCAGCTATCTTGGCAAAAAGGGATCTGTGCAGCAGCTGATGGCGGTCATGAAGACACTGCCAAGAGAAGAAAAACCGGCATTTGGCCAGCAGGTCAACCAGATTAAGAAAGAAATTACCGATGCCCTGGGTGCCCGCATGGAACAAGTGCAGAAAGAAGCTGTGGCGAAACGTCTGGAAGCCGAAAAGATTGATATCACGCTGGCTGGCGAAGACATGGAACGCGGCACGGTTCATCCGCTGATGATGATCCAGCAGGAACTGGAAGATCTGTTCATTGGCATGGGCTATAAGGTTGCGGAAGGTCCGGAAGTAGAGCAGGACTACTACAACTTTGAGCTTGCCAACCTGCCGAAGGACCATCCGGCCAGAGACATGCAGGATACGTTCTACATTGATCCTAATACACTGCTGCGTACACATACGACGGCCATTCAGATGCGTGAGCTGGAAAAAGCCCATGGCCAGCTTCCCATCAAACTGATCTGCCCGGGCAAGGTATACCGCCGCGACGATGACGATGCGACCCATTCCCACCAGTTCATGCAGTGTGAAGGACTTGTTGTCGGTGACCATATCACTCTGGCAGACCTGAAGGGCACACTGGAATACATGGCCAATGCCATGTTCGGCAATGGCCGCAAGGTCCGTTTCCGTCCGTCTTACTTCCCATTCACGGAGCCATCTGTAGAAGTCGATGTTTCCTGCCCGTTCTGCAACGGCAAGGGATGCTCGGTATGCAAAGGCTCCGGCTGGATTGAAATTCTTGGTGCTGGCATGGTTCATCCGCATGTGTTGGAAATGAACGGCTTTGATCCAAAGAAGTGCTCCGGCTTTGCCTTTGGCGTCGGCCTGGAGCGTGTTGCCATGCTCAAATATGGCATTGATGATATCCGCAACTTCTACACCAACGATGTCCGCTTCCTGAAGAATTTTGACCGGTTTGACTAAAGGAGAAAAAGATCATGAGATTAAGTTATAAATGGCTGCAGGAATATGTAGATCTGGATGGCATTTCACCAGAAGAACTTGCGACACGTCTGACATCAGCCGGCCTGGAAGTAGAAGGCATTGAACCCATGGCCCAGGCAACAAATCTGGTCATTGGCGAGGTCGTTTCCTGCCAGGATATTCCCGGCACCCACCTGCATGATACTGTCACAAAGGTAGGCGAAGGGGAAGACAAGCTTGTCCATATTGTCTGCGGTGCGCCAAACTGCCGCAAGGGACTTAAGGTCATTGCAGCACTGCCTGGGGCAAAACTGCCCGGCGGCACGATTGAAGCCAAGCCTCTGCATGGTTATCCATCCAACGGCATGCTGTGTGCGCTGTATGAACTCGGTGTCAGTAAGAAGCTGCTGAATGAAAAGCAGCTCTCCGGCATCGAAGAACTTCCAGCCGATGCACCGGTTGGTGAAACCAATGTACTAGGCTATCTTGGCCTGGACGATACGATTCTGGATGTCTCCCTGACACCAAACAGAGCTGACTGCTCGGCCATGTGGAACATGGCCAAGGAAGCCGCTGCCATTCTTGGCAGAAAGGCAAAGTGGCCGGATGTCAAAGGCATGGCCGATGGCGGTGCAGACAGCAGCTTTGTTGTCCGCAGTGAAACAAAGAAATGCCCGGTTTACTATGGCAAGGTTGTCAACCATGTCAAGGTAGGACCAAGCCCTGCCTGGATGAAGCAGTATCTGCAGGCCTATGGCATGAATTCCATTAACAACGTCGTTGATATCTCCAACTTCGTCATGCTGGAAACCGGCCAGCCGCTGCACTTCTACAATCTGTCCCGTCTGCCGGCAAGAGAGATCACGGTCAAAGACGGCATGACCATGGATATGACGGCTCTGGATGGCAATATATTCCATATTGAAGACAGTGATGTTCTGATTACAACCAATGGGGAACCTACCGGTATTGCCGGTATCATGGGCGGTGAAGAAAGCATGATCGATGATGATACAGATGCGATCTTTATTGAAGCTGCTCACTTTGATCCCGTTGCGATCCGCCATACAAGCATCCGCCTGAATCTGCTGACAGAGGCAGCCCAGCGCTTCACCAAGGGAATTGACCCCCTGGCTGCCGGCAAGGCAATGGACCGCTGCGTCGACCTGTTGACAAGATATGCCGATGCGTCCGGCTTTGAAAAGACTGTTGTGTGCGGCGATGATCATTACAAGGAAAAGGTCATTACGGAAACGCTGGAACACTGCAACGGTCTGCTTGGCACATCCTACACAATGGATCAGGTGACAGATGTTCTGGAACGCCTGGATTTCAAGCCGGAAGTCAATGGCACCTCTGTTATCTGCCACATTCCTTCCTACAGAACAGACATGGAGGGGCAGGCAGATGTGGATGAAGAAGTCATCCGTCTGCTTGGCTATGATGATCTGCCAAGCACACTGCCGCAGATGGCACCGACCGTAGGCATGCTTTCACCAGTACAGAAGGCAAGAAGACAGATCCGTGATATTCTCAGCGGCTTCAACCTGCATGAGATTGTCACCTATACGCTAGTTTCCAAAGCATATACAGATGATACGTTCTTTGCGGCAGGTGAGCCGATTGCACTTTCCATGCCGATGAGTGAAGCACGCACCCACATCCGTACCGGTCTGATGAATTCCGTGCTGGAATGTGTGCAGTACAATGAAGCACATGGTTCCAAAGACAACAACTTCTATGAGCTTTCCAAAGTCTATGCCAAAGACAAAGAGCAGGAACGACTTGCGATTGTGCTGGATGGCATGCTGCGGAATGATAAGCTGCACAGGCAGGAACAGCCGGTATCCTTTTATACACTGAAGGGTATTCTGATGACATGGCTGGAGCGCAATGGCTTCGCAGCTGCCAGAGTGCGCATCAGTGAGAACAAGTATGATACGGTTCACTTCCATCCATACCGCTCTGCTGAAATTGCCCTGGATGGCAAATTCCTCGGCGTCTTTGGTGAAGTGCATCCGGAATATGCCGGCAAGTTTGACCTTGGACGTGTCTACTACGCAGAACTTGATCTGAATCCGATCCTGACCTGCAAGCCGGGCCGTCTGCGTTTCAATCCGATCCAGCGCTATCCGGGTGTCACCAGAGATATCGCTCTGATTGTTGACAAGGATGTCACTGCCCGCGATATTCTGAACATCGTTTCCCGCAATTCTCATAAGATTGCAAAGAGTGCAGAAATCTTCGATGTTTATGAAGGGGAACATGTCGAGGCAGGCAAGAAGAGCGTTGCCCTGCATATTGTCTACCAGGCAGATGATCGAACATTGAGAGAAGAAGATATCGCACCGGTGCACGAGCGCATTCTGCAGCAGTTTGCTGAAAAGCTCGGTGCCCAGTTAAGATCCTGATCTCATTCAGCTGATCACAATGAGGATGTTTCCAAGCGGAGGCATCCTTTTTTTGCACCAATCAAAAAAGACAGGTTTTCCTGTCTCTTTCATATGACTGTTGATTGTCAATCGTGTTATGCCTTCTGTATCTGTCTGTCTTTCCACCAGCAAATGATTACAGCAGCCAATGCAGCCAGTGAAACCCCAATGCAGATATTCCGCAGCGTTGTGCTTTGATAGACACAAACATAACTGCCTGCCTGATCTGCCTTGAAACTGACCAGCCCGGTATCGGTGGGCGTAATCTTGATTTCAGTTCTGATGCCATTGTCAATGCAATACAGATGATAGCCAAGATACCAGGTCAATGGCAGCACAATTGTCTGGTTTGCATTGCTGTCAGTCAGCGTGAAGGAAAGAGTACTGTAATCTTTCTCAAATGAAATATCCAGCGGCTGCAGACTTTCATCCATGATGGCCTGCTTTAATGTCCGATAATCAGGCGATGGCAGGGGAAGATAGTCACCGCCGGCAAGCTCCACCCGTTTGTATGTTGCCGAATAGTATGGATCGCACAGCTTTCCATCCGAGATATCCTGCCAGGTCGTTTCGCTGGTCAGACCGAAGGTGCGCGTAAACACAGGCGTGACATGATAGATACCCTCCAGGCAAAGCACCACAACCGCGATTGCCTGTATTGTTTTTCTTTGAAGCAGTGACGCAAATCCGATGCCTGCCGGCACACTCAGACACACAAGGCCGATCTCAAGCAGACGCCATGGAAACTGCATGATGCGCAATGCATCCAGATCGTCCCACGGAATCAGAGAACATGGCAGCACAATCGCAATATAGCCAATCACAAGCAGCGAGGTGACAAAGCGGCTGGTATTGTTTTTCTTCTTTTTAACGGCAAGCCAGAGCAATGGTGCAAAGGTCAGGAAATACCCGACGTTGAGAACCATCTGCTGACTGCGGGGCAGACTGTTGTCAGAATAGCCAAAGACCGTCTTTTCAGCGAAGTATTTCCATAAGCCAAGCGAACCTGCACCAAGATCACTGCTGCTGCCATAATAATCAAGATAGAACGTATTGCTGTGCAATTGCTGCAGCATCGGCAGGGAAAAGAACACGGTCATCAGGAAGGCTGCCAATACACTTTTGACCAAAGCCATGATCTGTTCTTTTGTCAGTGTTTTGACATAGATCAGACACAGGATCACAAGCAGGATACAGCCCATCAGGAATGTCAGGTTGTGGCTCAGCAGCAAACAGGCAAGTCCTGCCGCCAGCATGTACCATCTTCTGCTGTGTTCCACCAGGATGATATACACACCTTCAATCATGATGGGCAGAAAAATCAGAGCCTGTACTTCACCTAAAGCACCACGCACATAGACATCCGTCACATGATAGTTGGCAAAGACATAGGCACATCCTGCCAGTATGGCAGCGCTCTGTTTTTGACTGATGCGGTATACAAGCACCATCATGGCATAGCAGGCCAGTACTGTCTCCACCAGAATCAGCAGCTTATAGCTGTTGGCAACAGGCATGTCAAGCCGTACCAGCAGGGCAGAAGGGATCAGAAACAGATTATTGTAGAACAATGGACTGGCATAGCCATAGCCATTGTTCTGCAAGGGAAAGACAGCGGGCAGGAAATCCTTGTGGCCGATGGCATCTGCCATTGCCTGAATTCTTGCCACATGAAAGAAGGTATCATGCTCGATTGGCAGAAGATCCTTGCCAAGATAGGGAATGCAGAACAGCAGGGCGAAAAGAATGGATGCGCCCAGAAACACACATTTTGGATGTTTTATCCGAAATACCATGTCGGGAACCACTCCAGCAGCTTGACGTATGTCTGCGTTGTGCCAAAGCCAGCCGTCGCCGGCAGGAACATCAGGAACAGGAAGACATAGACACCTTCAAAGACATAGATCCATTTCAGATACTTTTCATCCTTCTTCAACAGTGCCTGGGCTGCATAAACAATGGCAAGCATCGTAAAGAAACTGGTTGGATAGAAGTGATAGGCAAAGACACATCTTTTGACTAACAGTACCCATGGACCAAGCGCAGTCAGATAGCCAGCCAGGATGATGCCGGCATGTCTGTCTCTATGACGGATGAAGTCAGCGGCTGTATAGATGATGGCCGGCAGGCCAGCCCAGGTTAACAGCGGATTGGAGAAGCAGGAAATCGAATGGGAGATGCCTTCTGCTTTGACACCTGAGAAGTACCAGATCGGTCTTGCATCAACCAGCCACATATACCATGTTGATTGATACGGATGGGTTGCCTTGAGATTTGTGTGGTAGTTGTACATGTACATGTTCTGTTTCCATACATTGGCAATGGACCACCCATCTCGCCAGACATGGTCCGGCAGATAGACAAGCCAGTAGATGATAACCGGAATAAAGATATAGAAAGGGAAACAGCAAAGAAATGTTGTCCGCATCGCCTTTGGAAAGGTGGAAACAACCTTCTTTGCAAACTGATTCTGTTCATCTGTTCCCTGTCCTTCATTCAGGAATTGTTTTGCCTTCTTATATTCACGATACCGGCGGAAGAAGCTGGCAAACAGAATGATGGCAAGGCCGACGGCGGAATAGCATGCTGTCCACTTGGTCGCAATGGCTACACCCATAAAGATGCCGCCCCACAGCAGCAGTTTCAAAGAACCAGAGAATTTTGTATCGTACCAGCTTGTCTGACACCAGCGGATCATCCAGTAGAACATCAGCAGAATGAAGAATACGCTGAATGGTTCCAGGGTCGCAATTCTCGATGTCGTCAGGTGCATGAAGTCTGCTGCACAAAGAATAGTGCCAAGCGTGCACAGCCGGGTATCACCGAACAGCATTTTCAGAATGGCATAGAACATCGGAATGATCAGCACACCGAAGATGGCACCTGGCAGCCGCCATGCCAGCGGATTCATGCCAAACAGCTTGATCGAAAGAGCGATCAGATTGGTGCCAAACAGCGGATGTACTGTCGCATACATATACTCACCATTGGCAATCTCCCAGGCATTGCGCGGATGATAGATTTCATCAAAGTATGCCTGCTGCATATAGGTTGGATGAATCGAGACAAGATCCTGCTCATCAATGACAAGCGAAGCCGGATATTTGGAAGAAAAGTTGTCATCTTCCTGTACCGTCACTGGCAGAAGGCTGTCTTCACCTGCTTTCTTGAAGGCAATTTCTGTCAGAGTCTGATTCTTGCTGGCTGCTGTAATGCGGATATAGCGGTAATTCCAGCTGCCTTCGATGGTCAAATATTCATAGATGGACCCTTTTTCCAGCGTTGTAATCATTGCCCAGCTGTTCAGGTCATTGGATCCTTCAATCGTCATTCCCTCCACGCCAAGCTGCAAAGAACTCAGATTGGCATTGTTGTCACCTTCGCCATAGATCACATTGATCTGATCAAACGAAGTATCCTCACTCAGCTTGAGAATGAATGACTGATTGGGCTGATCTGCCTGGGGCTGCCAGGTTGTATGGGGAAACTTTGCGCTGCCCAGCTCCCAGAAAGAAAACAGCGCATACAGGGCGCAGGCTGTGACAAGAATCACTCGGTCTTTGCGGGTATAGCGAACACGATGGCTGGCACGCACAAACGGCAGGGGAAGAGCCCGGTCATTTTCTTCTTCTTTTTCGGTATTCTCTGGTTTCCGGTGCCTGTCATAATAAAATTTGATCACCAGCAGGATCAGCGCTGCACACAGCAGCAGGGGAAGCAGTTCCGTATCCTGAAACAACAGTAAACTTAAATTTTTCATAGCGCGTTCATTATACCAGTACTGCTGCCATGAAAGTGTCAGGGAATTGATGATCTTGAAATAATGTTTCCAAAGTTGTGCAAGGGCTTGCAGAGTTACGGGATTTTGTTAAGATTTTCAGTGAATTTTAGGCACATGGAAAAGCAGTATTCAAGTGACGGACGCAGACAACTGAAAAACATCAGAAAAAATCTCACAGATCTGGAAAATGGAAAAACATTCCACATGGTGATGCAGGCTGACACAGATCAGCTTTCTGCTCTGTCATCTACTTCACTCTGGATTGTTCACAATATTGCATGTAAAAATAGCAGTTCCCTGGATACACTGCTTGATGAGATTCATGAGCTTTCACCAGGATGTGCTGCTGCATTATGCGGTAATGACCTTCTGGTCTATCCCATCGGCGGTATCAATGAAAAGGAAATCAAAAAGAAGTCTCAGGAACTATCACAATATCTCAAAGTAAAGAATCATGATGCAATACTGCTGGAATGTCCGGATCTGCAGGGTACCAAAGCACCATCCTATTTATATGAGATCTCCATAGGCTGCATCCATGATGCACAGATCATTTATCCGCATGCACCATATCTCACCATGCAGAAAATCCGTTTCGCCCGCATGGTGCGGCTGATCATGCAGAATGAGCATCTGCTTGCCATTTATATAGGTGTGATGCAGTTTCTGGAAAAAATGGATCCGCATGGCAGACCATGCATATTCCTTTGTGCATACTATCTGGACTGCTGCTGCGATATCATGCGCACCGCCTCCATGCTGTATCTGCACCGCAATACCGTCAAATACCGCATTCACAAGATTTCCACTCTGCTTGGCTATGACATTTCAGACAGCAACGAGAGCACGAACCTCATTGTTGCCTGTGCTGTAAGCCGCCTGCACGATGCGGAAAAAATGTCTAAAAAGTTTTAGCACTCATATTGACAGAGTGACAGTCGTGCTTATAATAACAGGTGTTAGCAATCAAAAAGTATGAGTGCTAAAGCACAGGAGGTAACGTATGATTAGACCTTTACATGATTATGTCTTGCTTGAAAAAGTGAAAGAAGAAGAGAAGACAGAAAGTGGTATCATTCTGACAACAAAGGAAGCAAAGGATGAACCGAGCCATGGCATTGTTGTTGCGGTTGGACCTGGCAAGGTTGAAGATGGCAAGCTGACACCGATTGATCTCAAGGCTGGCCAGCAGGTTATTTATAAGAAGTATTCCGGCACGGAAGTGAAGGAAAAGGATAACAAGAAGGATTATCTGCTGATCAGTGCAGATGATATTCTTGCTGTAGTTGAGTAAAGCGTAAATCAGGAGGACGATTAATAATATGGCAAAGGAAATTCTGTATTCCAAGGACGCCAGACAGAAGATGCTGGACGGCGTCAATACACTGGCTGATGCAGTTAAGGTTACACTGGGCCCGAAGGGCAGAAACGTTGTTCTGGAGAAGAGCTACGGTTCACCGGTCATCACCAATGATGGTGTGACAATCGCCAAGGAGATTGAGTTGGAAGACAAGTTTGCAAACATGGGCGCAAAGCTTGTGTATGAAGCTGCCAACAATACAAATGATGTTGCAGGTGATGGTACAACAACCGCTACACTGCTGACCCAGGCCATGATTACAAGCGGTCTGAAGGCAGTTGACAAGGGTGCCAATCCTGTTCTGATGAGAGAAGGCATGGACAAGGCTGCCAAGGCTGTCTCTGCTGAGCTGCTGAAGGAATCCAAGCAGGTTGAGACAAACAGCGATGTCAAGAACATTGCGACTGTTTCTTCCGGCAATGAAGAGATTGGTTCCATCATCGCCGAGGCTATGGAGAAGGTCGGCAAGGATGGCGTCATCAATGTTGATGAGTCCAAGTCTTTCGAGACAACCCTTGAAATGACCGAAGGCATGCAGTACGACAAGGGCTATGTATCCCCGTATATGGCAACTGACCGTGAGAAGATGACAGCTGAGCTGGACAACCCGCTGATCATGGTTACGGATCAGAAGATCAACACGATTCAGGATATTCTGCCGGTACTGGAAGAAGTTGTGAAGTCCAACCGTGCACTGCTGATCATTGCAGATGATTTTGATAATGAAGTGATGAGCACTCTGATCCTGAACAAACTCAGAGGTACATTCAACGTTGTTGCTACAAAGGCTCCGGGCTTTGGTGACAATGCCAAGAACCAGCTTGGTGATATCGCTGCGATGACTGGTGCAGTTGTCTGCGCAAAGGATCTGTCGATGAACCTGGCTGATGTCAAGATTTCTGATCTTGGTTCTGCCAAGAAGGTTGTTGTCACAAAGGACAAGACCACAATCATCGATGGTGCCGGCGACAAGAATGTCGTTGCTGAAAGAGTTGCTGAAATCAAGGCTGCCATTGAAGAGACAAAGAGCGACTATGACAAGAAGAAGCTGCAGGAGCGTCTTGGCAAGCTGACCAATGGTGTTGCTCTGATCAAGGTTGGTGCGACAACCGAGACAGAACTCAAGGACAAGAAGCTGCGTATTGAGGATGCTCTGAATGCTACAAAGGCTGCTGTTGAAGAGGGCGTTGTGACCGGCGGTGGTCTGGCTCTGGTCAATGCCTACAAGGCAGTCAAGGGCAATCTCAAGGATGATGTTGTCGATGTACAGAGAGGTATCAATGTAGTACTGGATTCTCTGCGCGAGCCGATCATGCAGATTGCTGAAAATGCTGGCTTTGATGGCAATGAAATCTTTGAGAAACAGCTCAAGGAAGAAGCGAATGTCGGCTTCAATGCCAAGACCGGTGAATGGGTAGATATGTTCAAGGCTGGTATTATTGATCCAACCAAGGTAACAAGAACTGCTCTGCTCAATGCTGCAAGCATCTCTGGTCTGTTCATCACAACCGAAGCTGCTGTTGCTGAGATTCCTGCCAAGGAAGCACCGGCTCCCCAGCAGGTACCGCAGTATTAATGGAGCATTGAATCAATAGCGTCAGAAGAAGGAACTCATGCATTGGGTTCCTTTTTTTGATGCCTGATGTAAAATAGTACTGTTTGGACGGCAGAAGAACCCATGTTTTTCTGCCGCTGAGGAGCTGTTTGATTGCTATGAAAGATCTGCTGCTGTCTGCAATGGCGGGCCTTTTGGCTGCCATTCTTTGTGAAGGCCTTGGCACAGGCGTTCTGAAACTGTTGAAAACAGAAAAGCGCGGCTTTGCGGCACCAGCCGGAGCCGCTGTGCTTTTTACTGTGCTGGAAGTATTCTATATGCCATGCACAGTCTTTCATGCACCCGTTCTTTATGCCTGTATCATTACCATCATTGCTCTTGCAGCAGCAGCTGCAGTCACCATATGGCAGTGGAAAGATACGTTACATACGTTCTGGCAGCGTGATACAATCGCAATTCTTGCATCTGCACTTCTGTTTGTGATCCTGATTGCAAAAGCAGCCAACCTGGATGCTGCGATCAGCGCTCTGAAATCGATTCACGCAAATTCTTTTTCTGCCCGCTACTATGATTCCCTGTATCCTCTGCAGGGATACCGTGTACTGCAGGCAGTGCTGCTGCGCTGCATGGACCCGGCTGAAAATATCATGTTCTCAGGTGTGTTCTATCATCTGATCTTTGCAGCTGTATGCCTGAATATCATGCGGACATTCCGTCTCAAGAACCCATGGTTCTCCTTTACACTGGTTGTCTATGCACTGTTCTATTCAGCATTTGGCGGCTGGCAGCTTGCCATGGCAGGATCCGGTGCCAGCTGGCGCATGGTTTTCATTGCTCTGCTGTTATGGAACCTGTACTGCTGGATCAAGGATGGCAATGAGCAGGAAAAGTATATTTCCATGTTCTATATGGCCGGCGGCATGTTTGTCTCGCCCGGCTTTGGCGTCATCAGTTTTCAGGTTCTGTACTGCCTGGCCGCATGGCTGTTCAAACAGCATAAAATACGTTCTCTGTTTGATATCACTACGTTGATCGTGCCGCATATCATCTATGCCTGCTTCCAGCTGTGCTACGTACATCCACTTGCAGGGTTTGGCCTGATCATCCTTTGTATGCTGTTTCTGCGCCTGCGCTATCAGAAGAAACTGCGCAGGCTGTTATGGCGGGCAGAGGACTGGATGTTTGACCATGGCAGTCTCATTCTGTATGTCATTGTCCCGGTATCCTTAATGGCCCTCAATCTGTTTCTGACCATATTCTTTCCATCCATCCCGGTTTCACTTGCCAGCTACAAACAGTTTCTGCGTGAAGAACCCGTACGCAGCTATCTGTTCCTGGATCACCGTATTACCACATATGTACTGGACGTATTCCGCTGGGGAGGACTGCTGCTGTTTCTGCTGCACGCCAAAACGCAACCGCACCAGCAGCTTCGCAGCATGATGCTGCTGATGCTGATCATCTTCCTGAACCCTCTGACCATGGGCGTCATTGCCCGCCTGGTCGGTACAGATGTCTACGGAGACAGCTTTGAGATTCTCTTTAATCCTTTTACAGACCTGATTTTCTTTATTGCGATCTACCATACATTCGAATGGCAGCCGTTAGGCCAGTGGATTCTGGAACTGTGCCTGATTGCTTCTGTACTGATCGGACACGGTGCCTCCTGGCTGGATCATCCTCAGGGCCTGTATACCGATTACATCAAAGATGATGTCAAGATCATCGTCCATGACAGTCATGTACACAGCTGACATGCATGCCTCATTCACAAAGACAGGCATGCTATAATACGAATAGATCGGAGGATATAAATATGCAGGAAGCTACCATCATCGTGCCTGTTTATAATGCAGAAAACTATCTTGGCCAGTGCTTTGAATCTCTGCGCCGCCAGAGTGTTCAGAACTTCCGGGTTCTGATTGTCAATGACGGCTCTACGGATACCTCCCAGGAGCGCATTGATGCATTTGTTGCTGAAAACCCATCCCGGTATCATGCTATTGTCAAGCCCAATGGCGGCTATGGCTCCAGCATTAAGACGGGTATCCGCAATTGTGAGACACCATATTTCATGATTCTGGATCCTGATGACACACTCAAGGAAACAGCTGTGGAAAAGCTGTGCCGCATGGCAGATGTCTCCGGTGCAGATCTTGTCATTGGAGCACGCATCGATCAGTATTCCTACAGCAAGCGTCCTGTATATGACTGCTGCTATCAGAGTGAGCGGACAACATTGCAGAAGGATACGGTATACAACCGCAATACGGAACAGTTCAGAAATCTCTTCATGGTGGATCCGCGCTCGCAGGCAAAGCTGTATAAGCGCAGCTGTGCAGAAGGAATCCGCTTTGCCTCGAGAATCAGCTATGCCGATCATATGCTGTTCTGGCTGACACTGCTGCGCGCATCCAAAGTCATCTATACCGATGAACCGCTGGCAGTTTACCGCAAGCGCAGACTGGAACGGGAAGAAGATATTTCTGCCCAGCTGAAAGGTGAGATTTTCTCTTACCGCATGATTCTTTCCCAGTCTCAGCATATTTCCAACATTCCAGAACTTTTCTACTGGCGGATGTTCAGTGTCTATCTGGATATCATGTCCCGCCTGGATGATCTGCATGTTTCCATGGAGAGGAAGCTGCAGCTGGTGGATGATCTTGATGTATTCCGGCAGGAGCTTGCACCATTTGCCGCAAAGATCCGGGAGGGATCCCGCCAGGCAGGCGTGCCATTCCAGGAAAGAGTCCGCTATGAGGTCATGCTGTCAAAGGCAGGAGAGCGCATGATGGCGCTGAAAAAGAAAAAAATCAAATAACGAGAGTAACAGGAGAACATATTGAAGATGAAAGATATTTATGATGTTGTCATTGTTGGCGGCGGTATCGGCGGCCTGATGTGCGCCTACCGTCTGATGGAGAAAAGTCCGCAGCTGAGCGTGCTGATTCTGGAAAGAGGCAGAAAGCTTGAAAACAGAAGCTGTCCGATTCTGGCGGGCAAGGTTGAAAAGTGCATCAAGTGCAATCCGTGTGCCATCATGGAAGGTATGGCAGGTGCTGGTGCATTCTCGGATGGCAAGTACAACATCACGACCGAATACGGCGGCTGGCTGCCGGATGTCATGAAGGCTGAGGATGTCATGAAATACATCCGTCAGGCAGATGAGATTCTGGTGCGCTATGGCGCAGACAAGGAAGTCTACCATCCTGACAATCAGCTGAAGGCACTGTGTCTCCAGCATGACCTGCATATGCAGCAGGCAGAAGTCAAACATCTTGGCACTGATGCCAACTATGGCACGATGCTCAAACTGATTCATTCCATGGATGGCCATGTGGATATTGAAACCGAGGCTGTGGTCAGTGACGTGGATAAAGAAAGCCATGATGTCATCTTTACCCAGAAGGGGAAGGAAAAACACGTCAAAGGAAAGACGGTTGTCTTTGCCGTAGGCAGAATCGGCAACCGCATGTTCCAGAAGTGGTGTGAAGACAATCATGTTGCCTGCACAAACAACCAGGTGGATATCGGTGTACGTGTCGAGCTGCCATATGAAATCTGGGAACCATTCTCCAAGCGGATCTATGAGCCGAAGATCCTGTACAAATCCGGCCACTATGGAGATACAACCCGCATGTTCTGCTTCAATGAAAGAGGCTATGTGGTCACTGAAAACAGTGATGGTGTTCTGACTGTCAATGGCCACAGCTACAAAGACAAGGCGAAGCAGAGCAATAACTCCAACTTTGCACTGCTTTCCAGCACGTATTTCACGGAACCGTTCAATGAGCCGGTTGCCTATGCCCGTGACATTGCTGCACTGGCGAATAAGATCTCCGGCGGCTATGTTCTGGTACAGCGTCTGGGCGATCTGGAGAAGGGGCAGCGCACAACTGCTGTCCGCCTTTCCAAGAGCAGCGTCAAGCCAACCCTTGATGCCGTGCCTGGTGATCTGTCACTGTGCATGCCGAAACGGCAGCTGGATAATATCGTGGAAACCCTGCATGCCCTGGATAAAGTGGCACCAGGTACAGCTAACTACGATACTCTGCTGTATGGCGTGGAATGCAAATACTACAGTGCCCGTCCGCATGCCAAAGACTTCATGCTGGAAGGAACAGACGAAATCTATGCATTAGGTGATGGTGCCGGCTTTACAAGAAGCCTTGCACAGGCTGCTGCCAATGGCCTGGTTGTTGCTGATATCATCGGAAAGAAGCACTGAGACATCATCATTGAAGCTCCGTGGTCAAACATGATCATGGAGCTTTTTTATGTTTCTGCTTAACAGATTGCCCAGGCAAATGCAAGCTGTTTGCTCATAAATCAGAAAGAAAGATTGACAGCATCTGATAGTTAGCGTAAACTAATATATGTGTTAGATAAATCTAACTATTACTGGAAGCAGCTGAAAGAGAGGTGTATATGATGCCTTTGGCATTTGCTGATCCGGGTCTGGATCACACCGTAAAAAAGATTAATGGAAATGCACAGATGCGTCAGCATCTTGCTGATATGGGCTTTGTGGAGGGCACACCGGTGACGGTGGTGTCACGGTTGAATGGCAGTCTGATTGTGAATGTAAAGAATGCACGGATTGCCATTGGTGAGAGCATGGCTCTGAAAATCATGGTATAGGAAGGGAAATATGATGACATTAAAAGAGGCAAAGATTGGATCTACGGTTACGGTTGTAAAGCTTCATGGTGAAGGGGCTGTGAAGCGCCGGATTATGGATATGGGCATTACCAAGGGCGTACAGGTGTTTATCCGCAAGGTAGCACCGCTTGGCGATCCGATTGAAGTGACGGTGCGCGGCTATGAGCTTTCCATCCGCAAAGAGGATGCCAAACAGATCGAAGTTGCATAAAGGACAGGGAAGACAGAAAAATGGCAGAAGAGAAAATCAGGATTGCACTGGCTGGCAACCCGAACTGCGGTAAGACAACGTTGTTCAATGCCCTGACAGGTTCCAACCAGTATGTCGGCAACTGGCCGGGTGTCACGGTTGAAAAAAAGGAAGGCAGACTGAAGAAACATGAAGATGTTGTCATTCAGGACCTTCCGGGTATTTATTCACTGTCACCATATACATTGGAAGAGGTGGTATCCAGAAACTACCTGGTCAAGGATAAGCCGGATGTCATTCTGAATATCATCGATGGCACAAACCTGGAGAGAAATCTGTATCTGACAACCCAGCTTGCGGAAACAGGCATTCCGATGGTGATCGCCGTAAACATGCTAGATCTTGTCCGCAAGAACGGTGATGATATTGACTTCAAGGGACTGAGCAGAAAGCTTGGCTGCAGAGTGATTGAAATTTCCGCTCTGCACCAGGAGGGCATCATGGATGCCGCCCAGTTTGCCATCAAGGCGGCCAGAGAACATGCACTGCCGCTCAAGATGACATACAGCAGTGATGTGGAGCAGGCTCTGCATACGATTGAAACAAAGGTGCTTTCCAATACAGATGAATCCCAGCGCCGCTGGTATGCAGTCAAAGTATTTGAGCGTGATGAAAAGGTCATGGCGGAACTTACCCTGACTGATGCGGAAAAGAAGACAGCTGAGGAAACAACCAGGGCCGTGGAAACAGCTCTGGATGATGATGCGGAATCCATCATTACAAATGAGAAGTACGAATATATTGCTTCTTTGCTGAAAGGCATCTACAGAAAGAAACATGCCGGACAGATGTCTGTGTCTGACCGCATCGATCAGGTTGTGACAAACCGCTGGCTGGCTCTGCCGATCTTTGCTGTGATCATGACACTGACATATCTGATTGCTGTATCCGGTATTGGCCAGTGGATGACAGACTGGGTCAACGATACATTATTTGGCGGCATCATTCAGCCAGGCGTACAGACCCTGATGCAGAATGCAGGCTGCTCTGACTGGCTGGTATCACTGGTTGTTGATGGTATCATCGGCGGCCTGGCAGCACCGATCGGTTTCCTGCCGCAGATGATGTGCGTCTTCTTCTTCCTGTCTGTTCTGGAAGACTGTGGATATATGTCCCGTGTTGCCTTCATCATGGACCGTATCTTCAGAAGATTCGGCCTGTCTGGCAAGAGCTTCATTCCATTCCTGATTTCCTCTGGCTGCGGCGTGCCTGGCATCATGGCTACCCGTACCATTGAAAACGAGAAAGACCGCCGCATGACGATGATCACAACAACTTCTATCCCATGCGGTGCTAAGCTTCCGGTCATTGCCATGATCGCAGGCTATCTGATGGGAGGCACATGGTGGTTTGCTCCGGTGATGTACTTCGCCGGCATCGGCGTTGTTGTCATCATGTGCATCATCATGAAGAAGTCGAAGATGTTTGCAGGTGATCCGGCACCGTTTGTCATGGAGCTGCCGGCTTATCATATCCCGAGTCTCAAAGGTGTTCTGATGCATGTCTGGGAAAGATCCTGGGCATTCCTCAAGAAAGCCGGCACCATCCTGTTCCTTTGCTGTGCAGTGATGTGGTTCCTTGCTTCCTTCGGCATCCAGAACGGTGTCTTCGGACTTGTTGATACCGAAGCTTCTTTCCTTGCCTATATCGGCCGTGCCATCGCGTGGATCTTCGTCCCGCTGGGATTTGGTACATGGCAGGCAGTTGCTTCCTCCATCTCCGGATTCGTTGCCAAGGAAGGCATCGTCTCCACAATGGGCGTGCTGGCAGGCCTTGGCGATGTAGAAGAATACACCGTATCCATGCACCAGGCATTTGCGGCATTCTTCCCGACAGGAATTGCAGCTGTATCCTTCCTGGTATTCAACTGCTTTGACTCTCCATGTCTGGCAGCCATCTCTACAATGGCAAAGGAAATGAACAACAAACGCTGGTTCTGGTTTGCCATCCTGGTACAGAATCTGAATGCATACTGCATTTCCCTGATGGTTTACCAGCTTGGCGGCCTGATGGTTGGCGAAGTTGCCTTCGGTGCCGGAACCATTGCCGCAGTGATTGTACTCTGCATCTATCTGTATCTGCTTCTCAGACCAGATTATGAGCACCGTGCAAGAACCAAGACAGTTGCTGAAGAAGCAGCGTAAAATCAAAAATTTTGAAAAGCAGCTGAGCATGCTGCTTTTCAATTCCATGCAAGTTAGTATATACTAACCTTACATCCTGAAAAGGAAAATGAAAGTAGAGGAAATTGAAATGTCTAAAATTGCAGTTGTATATTGGTCCGGAACGGGCAATACCCAGAAGATGGCAGAGGCAGTTGCCGAAGGTGTCAAGGCAGCAGGTTCAGAAGCAGATGTCATCTTCAGCGACAGCTTCTCTGCAAATGATGTCAGCAATTATGATGCCTTTGCCTTCGGATGCCCGGCAATGGGTTCTGAAAACCTGGAGGAAGGCAGCTTTGATCCGATGTTTGCCAGTGTAGAAGGAAGTCTCTCTGGCAAGAAGGTCGGTCTGTTTGGCTCCTATGGCTGGGGTGATCAGACCTGGATGCATGACTGGGAGTCACGTGTACAGGGAGATGGTGCCCAGCTTGTGGAAGCTGGCATTACATGCCTGAATGAGCCGGACGATACCGTACTTGAGGCATGCAAAGAACTTGGCGGAAAGCTGGCCGCATGATGTACCGTCTTGTACTTGTCAGACATGGTGAGAGTGAATGGAATAAGCTGAACCTGTTTACCGGATGGACAGATGTTGACCTGAGTGAAAACGGCCATAAAGAAGCCATCAAGGCAGGACAGCTGCTGAAAGATGCCGGCTATGACTTCGATCTTGCCTATACTTCTTATTTAAAAAGAGCAATTCATACACTCCACCACATTCTGGATGAAATGGATCTGGACTGGATCGAGGAACACAAGTCATGGCGGCTGAATGAGCGCCATTATGGTGCTCTGCAGGGGCTGAATAAAGCAGAAACTGCTGAAAAGTATGGTGAACAGCAGGTCAAGATCTGGCGGCGCTCCTTTGCCGTATGCCCGCCGGCTCTGGAAAAGGATGATCCCCGCAGTCCTGCACTGCAGAAGATGTATGCCGGCATTGATCCTTCACTGCTTCCCCAGACTGAGTCTCTGGCCATTACGATCCAGCGCGTTGTGCCGTACTTTGAATCTGAAATCAAACCGCAGATTCTGGCTGGCAGAAAGGTATTGATTGCAGCCCATGGCAATTCGCTGCGGGCATTGGTCAAATACTTCGATCAGATCTCAGACGATGATATTGCGGGTGTGAACATTCCAACCGGTGTTCCGCTTGTCTATGAATTTGATGATCAGTTCCATGTTCAAAAGCATTTCTATCTTGGCGATCAAAGCGAAGTCGAAGCCAAGATGAACGCAGTTGCCCAACAGGGCAAAGCAAAGTGATCTGAAAGTCTTCTCTGCAAAGAGAAGATTTTTTATGGAAGAAAATCAGACAGGAAATGTGGGATGGTTTTGGAAAATCTGCTTTCATTTACAGAAAATTCCCACTGCGGCGGGAATCAGAGTACAATAACGTGGCATGAAAGGTAATGTGAAGATGAATAAGGCAAAAAATGCGGATCGTGTCAAAAACAGTATCGTTCTGAGCGGCATGGTTGGGACACTTGGCTTGTTTATTGCCAAGATGCTTGGTCTGTTTTACTCGATTCCGCTGTCCAGTATATTAGGCTCTGATGCATATATGAGCTACTATGGCACCTCATTCAGAATATACAGCTATATTCTGAATGTCTTTACAGCCGGCTTTCCGTTTGCCATTGCCACCATGGTTGCCAAGTACTCGGTACGCCAGGATGCCAGAGCACTGCGCAAGATCAAGAAGGTAGAACTTGTTCTGCTTGGCATGACCGGTTTTCTGGGAATGCTGCTGCTGTTCGTGCTGTCATGGCCGCTCTCGCATATCATTGCCAGCGGCTCAGATGCTCCCATCATGGGCAGATGCCTGCGCATCCTGTCTCTGGCAATCTTCTTTGTCCCGATTCTATCCGGCTTCCGGGGCTTCTATCAGGGACGCAAGGAAATGAGCCAGTATGCGGTATCACAGGTCTTTGAACAGATCTTCCGGGTCGGCTTTCTGCTGACGGCAGCCTATATCATTGTCTATGTTCTGCATATGGACAGACGCTATGCATTGTATGTCGCTGTCATGTCCACCAGCATCGCTGCTGTGGCAGGCATTCTGCAGTTTGTCTACTTTGACCGGCATCACTTCCCGGCGATTGAAGAAGCTGCCCGCCGCCAGACCACGAAGACTGTCCGCAAGAAGAAGCTGTTCCAGGAACTCATTGCCCTGGCAATTCCGTATCTGCTGGTCGCAGTGCTTGGCTATTGCGATGATATCTTCAACTCTGTGCTTCTGCCGGTCGGCCTCAAGGTGCATGGCTATACATCCTCACAGCAGAGCATCATTCTTTCCGCCTTCAACTATGTCGGCACCAAGATGACGGCAATCCCAATGATTCTCTCCCCAGGATTTGCTGCTGCATTGATTCCGCATATCACGGCTGCCCGCACGCAGGGGAACAAGAAACTTGTTTCCCGCAATGTTGTAGACTGCCTGAATATCATTGTGTATCTTGGTATTCCGGTGTCATTCTGCATCTTTCTGTATGCCCGGGATGTCTTCCATATTCTGTTCTATACAAGTGATGAAGTCACGGCGGCCAACTGCCTGCGCTGGCTTGCTCTGGAAGGCTTTCTTGCCACAATCACACCAGTGATCACCAATATCCTGATGGCGCTTGGCATGAAGCATGAGGCCCTGAAAAACCTTGGTGTCAATCTGATCATCAAAGGTGCTTCCATGGTGCCGCTGATCTGGATGTTCGGCTATGCCGGCGCCGTTCTTTCAACGGTTCCTGGCAATCTGTATATTGTCTTTGCCAGCTTCAAAGCAATGCATCAGGAACATGAGATTTCGTTCCGCTCGGTTGGCTCGATTTTCATTAAGAGTATTGCCTGCATCGTGCTGATGTTTGCCGTCTCTACCGTTCTTGCCAAAGTGGGCATTACCGGTGCCTATGGACGCAAGGTCATCGCTCTGGGCAAGACATGCATCAATGTCCTGATTACACTGGGTGTCTACTTCGGTGTCAGTGCGGCATTGAAGATGCCGGAGCAGGTATTCCACCGCAGGCTGTCCGCCGTTGTCAAAGCACGTCTGCAGAAGAAGAACGCATAAGCAGGATGCATTGTCATCCTGTTTTTTTCGCATAGAAAAAAATCCCGGTTTTGCCCGGGATCTTTCTTGGATAAGGTACATCAACACATCTGCCAGTTACAGATTGATTTCGCATACAATATGTTAGGAGAACATATTTTGAATGGATTGATTGAATTTGAAGGATTGAGGTTGTATGCTCACCGTCAATGTAAGTTAGCAATAACTAACTTTCATTAATATACAGTATGATGACTTTGCTGTCAACATATATATCAAAAAAATCTGTAAAAAGCTGAAACAGTTCTATTTCACTGCTTTCAGGACATGGAAGTATAATAGGAATAACAAGAATGGTGGAGGAAAATCATGAGTGAATATCTGACAATTGATGTTGGCGGTACAGCCGTCAAGTATGCATTGATGAATGAGGAAGCTGAGATTGCAGAAAAGGGTGAAGTGGCTACACCGCATGACAGTCAGGAAGAGTTTATCAATCTTGTTGTTGGACTGTATCAGAAATACCAGGACAGAGTGGAAGGCATTGCCATGAGTGCACCGGGCAGAATTGATGCATCCCGCGGTTATTTCTATACAAGCGGTGCGCTGGGCTATCTTGATCATACGGATTTTGCGGCATTGCTTGCGGACAAGGTGAAAGTTCCGTTCAGGCTGGAAAATGATGCCAAGAGTGTAGCTCTTGCGGAACTTTGGAAAGGCAGTATGCAGGGTGTTGCCAACGGCACTGTGATTACCCTTGGTACGGGCATTGGCGGTGCCATCATCATCAACGGAAAACTGTACCGCGGCTCTACTTTTGCCGCAGGTGAATATTCGCCGATCTCAACACGGCTTGATCTGCCGTTTGATACAAAATATATGTGGGCAAACCAAAACAGCGTCGGATCACTGATCGGAAAGTATGCAGAGCTTTCCGGACAGGATGCATCCCAGCTCAATGGACGTATTCTTTTTGAAAGAGCCAATCATGGCGATCAGCAGGCACTGGATGCACTGCAGTGGTACTGCCAAGGTCTTGCTGCCGGGCTGCTGACGATTCAGACCATCCTGGATGTAGAAAGAGTTGCGATCGGCGGCGGTATTTCCAAACAGCCTTTGCTGCTGAAAACACTGCAGGATACAATCGAGAAGATGGCAGCACCTTATCTTGCCTTTATGCCATTCTCACTGCCGGAAATCGTTGCCTGCACCTTTGGCAATGATGCCAACATGATTGGTGCTCTCTATCATTTCCTCAACGAATAATTCCGCAGAAATGTGTGAATTGCAGTCAATGAATGATAGCGCTTTAAGATCTTCTTTCCGCTATGTTACAATGCGGTCAACTATGGGGGAAAATCTATGCACTATCATACAAAAGAACAGTTAATGCACACATATCATGCCATGGTTACAGAGAATGGTTCTGCCAATATTTCCGTCATTCAGCTGTGCACAAAATGTGGGATCCACAGACAGACGTTCTATCGCTGCTATGACGATATTCCTGATTTGATCGTAAAGTACTGCTGGCTGCAGATTGATCAGGGAGCAGAACATATCCAGAAAGATGCGCCGTGGCAGAAACTTCTGCTGTCAGCACTTGAGTACTGTCAGATGGACAGCAGCTTTCTGCTTGCCGTACTGCAGTCTCATGCAAAAGAGAGAATGGTCCAGTTTGGCGGCATGAAGATGCATCAGATTCTTGCGGAATGCATTGAAGCACTTGCGGCACAAACACATGTCAGTCCTCTGCAGAAGCAGTTTCTGTGCCATTATCACCGGCATGCACTGACCGGCATGATTCTGAACTGGTTTCATTCAGGAATGAAAGAAGATCCGGATGCACTGCTTGATATGATCACAGATATCGTCAAAGACAGCCTGCACAATGCCATCAACAATTTTGCGATCAGAAATGATCTGTATGGCATGCCGGATCCGGTCTTTTGATGGTTTGTGAAAGGAAAAATCAAAAGTAAAGCATTCGAGCGTTAAATTCTGTATACGTTTTCACCGTTTTGTCTTTCACTTTTTGGGCAAAATCATTGCATACTAGAGATAGCACCGGGATATGCATGAATGTATTCTGATGAAATTGATTGAAAAGAGGGATTGAGTATGGATTATGATATTGCACATGCGGCAGAACGCAAGGCATTTCAGGCAGCTCTGAACCTTGCCTTCAAGAAAATTGATAAGAATGATGAGACAGGCTACGTTGACATGGTCAATCTGGGCCAGAAGGTTCTGGGGGATACATGGCCGGATGAAGCATGGGATCATCTGCGTACAGCCTTTGGAAAAGATGGCAAGTACAATCATTTTCTCAACCGCATCCATCGTGATGTCGATGAAGAGTATCTGAAGAAGCTGCTGATGGCATTTGGCTTTGAAGCTGGTTTCACAGGTTTCAAGAGAACGCAGAAGGTAGGCAAGAAGGAAGGAATCCGCATTCCGTGGGTGATCCTGTTTGATCCGACCAGTGCCTGCAACCTGCACTGCACAGGATGCTGGGCAAGTGAGTACAGCCACCAGCTGAATCTGTCCTATGAAGATATGGACAGAATTGTTACCGAAGGCAAGCAGCTTGGTATTCATGGCTATGTCATGACCGGCGGCGAGCCGATGGTCCGCAAGAATGATATTCTGAAGCTTGCCAAGAAACATTATGACTGCGGCTTCATGATCTTCACAAATGGCACCCTGGTTGATCAGGCCTTCTGTGATGGCATGAGAGAAGCAGGCAACATTGTTCTTTCGATGAGTATCGAGGGCGATGAGAAGGCAACCGATGCCCGCCGCGGTCAGGGAACCTTCGCAAAGGTCATGGCTACCATGGATCTGCTGCATAAGAACCGTCTTGCCTATGGCACATCCATCTGCTACACAAGAGCAAACTGCGAAGCCGTTACTTCTGATGAATTCTATGACTTCCTGATTTCCAAGGGCGTACTGTTCAGCTGGTACTTCCACTTCATGCCGGTTGGCAATGATACAGATATGTCTCTGGTGCCGACTGTCGAGCAGAGAGAGTATATGTATCACCGCATCCGTGAGGTCAGAAACTATACAGGCGGCAAGGAAATCTTCTGCATGGACTTCCAGAACGATGGCCAGTTTGTCGGCGGCTGCATCGCCGGTGGCAAGTACTACTGCCATATCAATCCGAATGGTGATATGGAGCCTTGTGTCTTCATTCATTATTCCAATGCCAACATCCATGACAAGAGCCTGCTGGAGTGCCTGAAGCAGCCTCTGTTCAGAGATTATCAGGCCAACCAGCCGTTCAACCAGGATCATCTGAGACCGTGCCCGATGCTCGAGAATCCGCAGTTCATCAAGAAACTCGTGCATGAATCCGGCGCTCACAGCACCGATATGGTTGATCCGGAGGATGTTGATGAACTGTCTGCCAAGACAACTGAGTATGCCAAGGAGTGGGCTCCGGTAGCAGAAAAGCTCTGGGCTGAAGATCAGGCAAAGCGTGCAGAGCGCAAAGCTGCAAACAAGTAAACAATTTTTGCAGATCAGATGACTGTACCGACAGAGATGTCTGGAAACAGTCATCTTTTTTGTGTGGTATTATTGCAGCATGGCAAAAACAAAAGAAACCCTGCAGCTGGAAGATGCACTTCGCCAGCGCAGCCGGAAGAAACGAGAATACGGCTGTGAAGAAGTCACCATCGGCTTTACATACGAAAACAAAGGCAATGAAATCGTTGACTTCATGTCCATGGATGCGCACGAAGTCTTCCGCTGCTATGAAATCAAAATCTCTCTGTCAGATCTGAAAAGTAATAATGCTCTGTCATGGTATGGCGACTACAACTATCTTGTCATTTCAGAAGATCTCTGGATGCGTGACATTGATTTTGACAACTATATTCCACCGTATGCCGGTATTCTTGTTTCCCATGATCTGCAGACAATGCGCAATGCAAAGAAGAAGGCCGTTTCAGATACGGATAGAAAGATGCTCAAGGACAGTCTGCTGCGCAGCCTGTACTGGCGCATGGTGCAGTATCAGGATGCTGGCAGCGATGAAATTCTGAAACAGCTGCAGAAGGATCAGGACGCATTGAAAAATGAATATGAGCAGTACAGGAGGCAGGTCGACCGCACGATGTTTACGGAAGAAGACTATGTACGCTACTATGGCATGAATCATCAGTGCAGTCCGGATCTGGAACAGATGGCAAAAGGGGAGCGTGAACAGTACTTCCTGCGCAGGGAAGGAAAGATGGCATGGCAGAAGGAAGATGATCATTTGTGCTGTCCGGTCTGCGGTTATCGGACAAAGCTGAAAAGTGCTTTTTGTCCTGCCTGTGGTGTGGATCTCAGGCAGCTGATACGGAAATGAGGTACAATACACACCGTTGAAGAGGAATACGATTTATGGAAATGCAGATGGAACACATACAGGAGCTGCCGACACCGGAAGAATTGAAAAAACAGTTTCCGCTCAGCTCTGAAATCAAGGAAAGAAAAGCGGTGCGTGATCAGGAAATTGCGTGCATCATGACGGGTGAAAGTGATAAATTCCTGCTGTTGATCGGTCCATGCAGTGCTGACCGCGAAGATGCGGTGCTGGACTATATGACACGTCTTGCCAAAGTGCAGGAAAAGGTAAAGGATAAGATCCTGATTGTGCCGCGTGTTTATACAAACAAGCCGCGTACAAAGGGACTTGGCTACAAGGGAATGCTGCATCAGCCGGATCCACATAAAGGTGAGGATCTGCTGGCTGGCATCATTGCCATCCGTGAGCTGCATACCCGGGTTGCAAAGGAGACAGGTTTCTCCTGTGCCGAGGAAATGCTGTATCCGGAGAATCATGCCTATCTGGATGATCTGCTGTCCTATGTTGCGATTGGGGCAAGAAGCGTTGAGGATCAGCAGCACCGTATGGTGGCAAGCGGTATCGGTATTCCAGCTGGCATGAAGAATCCGACATCGGGTGATCTGAGTGTGATGATGAATGCCATCGTGGCAGCCCAGAATCCGCAGACCTTCATTTACCGCGGCTGGGAGGTGCAGACCCAGGGCAATATGCTTGCCCATGTCATTCTGCGCGGCTATCAGGACCGCTATGGCAATCTGCAGCCAAACTATCACTATGAGGATCTGATTCATGTCTACAACATGTACCAGTCACTCAAACTCAACAATCCGGCTGTGATTGTTGACTGCAACCATGCCAATTCCGGCAAGAACTATATGGAGCAGATCCGCATTGCCAAGGATGTTCTCCACAGCCGGCATTGCAATCCGGAAATTCACGGGCTGGTCAAGGGATTGATGATTGAAAGCTATCTGCTGGATGGCAATCAGCCATCCATCGGTGATGTATATGGACTTTCCATTACGGATGCATGCCTTGGCTGGGAAAAGAGTGAAAAGCTGATTCTGGATATTGCAGAAGAACTGGATTAATCAGAGATTTAACAGGCGAAAGCCTGTTTTTTCTTTTGTGAAATATCAAAAGTGCTTAACAGCAGCATCATTTTACACAAACTTTTCATTTGCCTTTCTGTGGACTTTACACAGCCTGTATATCCTTTAATACGTACCAAGGAGGAAAAGAAAGACAGGTATGAATAGAACAAAGGGTATCATTGCTGGTTTACTGACAGCTGCCATGCTGGCAGGATGTGGATCTTCCACAGCCGCAGCATCAACAAGCGCAGCGTCTACAGCTGCTGCTAAGGAAAGCACATCTGCTGCTGTTTCCGGAACAGTTACAGCGGCTGGTTCCAGTGCACTGCTGCCGCTGGCACAGGAGGCTGCTGCTGAGTTCATGAAGAACAATCCGGACTGCGTCGTTACTGTAAACGGCGGCGGTTCTGGTGAAGGCCTGAAGCAGGTTGCTGACGGCAGTGTCGATATCGGCAACTCAGATGTTGCAGCAGAAGAAAAGCTTGATGCAAGTGCTGCCAGTGGCCTGACGGATCATGAGGTTGCTCTTGTTGCCATGGCTCCGGTTGTTTCCAAGGATCTTGACATTGACAACCTGACAACGGATCAGCTGATTCAGGTGTTCACCGGCAAGGTAACCAACTGGAAGGATGTCGGCGGTCCGGATGAGGACATTGTCCTTGTCACAAGACCTTCTTCTTCCGGCACAAGAGCTACCTTCAAGAAGTATGCACTGAATGGTGAGGAAGAGGCATCAAACCAGGCTCTGGAAACAGATGACTCCGGCACACTGACACAGACAGTAGCTACTACAGAAGGCGCAATTGGTTATGTTGCTCTGTCTTATCTGACTGACAATACAGACCTGAAGGCAGTTTCCATTGATGGTGTTGAGCCGACTCTGGAGAACGTATACAGCGGTGATTATAAGGTTTGGTCTTACGAGCACATGTATACAAAGGGTGATGGCAGTGAAGCTGCACAGGCTTTCCTGAAGTACATGGTCAGCGATGAATTCGCATCCAACGTCGAAAAGATGGGATACGGTGTCGTTGCCAGCCTCACTGATGCAGCTGTTGCTACACACAAGAACTAAACAGGTGCTTAATGATGCCGGCCTTATGCCGGCATCTTCCATGAAGGAGTGATATGCAGCATGATTGATCAATATACTCTGAAAATGGTAAAGAAAGACCGCAGATGGAAAGGCATTTATACCTTCTGCGGTTTCTTTATCATCATTCTTACCGTTGCCATCGGTGTCTTCCTGATCCTCAAAGGAAGCGATACCTTTGTCAAAGCCCACCATTCTATCTTTGAATTTCTGTTCTCCTCCGACTGGAGTCCATCTGATTCCGTCGGTGATGATTCCGGCAGTGTAGGCTCACTTGTTTACATCTGCGGATCTTTGATGACATGCGGCCTGGCATTACTGTTCTGCATTCCGCTGGCTGTATGTTCCGCCGTCTTCCTGAGTGAAATTGCACCGAAGTTCGGCGAAAAGTTTTTCCGCCCGGCCATTGAAATCTATGTTGGCATTCCATCCGTCGTCTATGGCTGGATCGGCCTGACTGTACTGGTTCCGTTTATTGCCAAAGTGTTTCATGCAAAAATGGGCGGCTTCTCCGTGCTGGCTGCTGCCATCGTACTGACTGTGATGATCTTCCCGACCATCACAACCGTTGCGGCAGATGCCATCAAGAATGTCCCGCAGGGATACCGTGAAGCCGCATATGGCATGGGTTCCACCCGCTGGCAGGTAATCCGCCACGTCGTACTGCCGGCTGCTTTCCCTGGAATTGCGACCGGTGTCATTCTTGGCCTGGCCAGAGCAATCGGTGAAGCACTCGCGGTTGCCATGGTCATTGGCAAAACAAGAAGCTTCCCGAAGAATATTCTGTCACCGACCAACAACCTGACCGCAGCCATTGCAGCAGATATGGGCAATACTGCCAACGGCGGCCTTCATAACATGGCTCTTTGGTCCATGGCACTGCTGCTGTACCTGATTTCCATTCTGCTGATCTTCATCATCCATCGTATGTCCAGGAAAGGAAAGAACGCATGAATAAACAGAACGAATCGCTTTATAAACATGCACGTGCTGCTGATTGTGCCATGACCGGCGTCTTCGGTGCAGTCGGCATCTTCATGGTCACATTCCTGATCCTGCTGACAGGATATATCATCATCAATGGATTCCGTGGTTTCATGCCGGAAATGCTCTCCACCGGGCAGAATGGCATTCTCAACCAGCTGTTCAATACCATATATCTGGTTGTCCTTTCATTGCTGATCTCTGTGCCTGTTGGCATTGGTGCCGGTGTTTATCTGGCAGAATACTCGCGTCCAGGCAAACTGCTGGATTTCCTGGAAATCAGTATTGAGTCGCTGTCATCTCTGCCTTCCATTGTCATCGGCTTGTTTGGTTATCTGGTCTTCATCCTGATGACCGGTATGAAATGGAACCTGTTTGCCGGTGCACTGGCTGTGTCCATTCTGTCACTGCCATTGATCACCACGGAAACAAACAGTGCCATTCGTTCTCTGCCGCCGGAGTATAAAGAAGGCTCTCTGGCAACGGGAGCGACACTTGCGCAGACCATCCGCCACGTACTGATCCCGGCTGCGATGCCGCAGATCCTGACGGGTGTGATCATGGCAGCAGGACGCGGCTTTGGTGAAGCGGCTGCACTGCTGTACACCAGCGGTCAGTCCACCGTCATCAACTGGTCCAACTGGAATATTGCATCGCCAACCTGTCCGCTGAACCCGTTCCGTACAGGTGAAACGCTGTCATTACACATCTGGGTGCTGCGTACAGAAGGATCTCTGAATCCAAATTCTGAAGCCATTGCCGGTTTTGCATCAGCTGTGCTTGTGATTCTGACACTGTGTGTCTCTGTCATCACAAGAAGACTTTCCGACAGTATTCGGAACAAAAATCAGAAGGGAAAATAGTCTATGAGTAAGATCAGTGTTCAGAATATGAATCTCTGGTACAGTGACTTCCATGCGCTGCACAATATCAATATAGAGATTGAACCAAACGAAATCACCGCATTCATCGGTCCGTCCGGATGCGGCAAAAGTACGCTTCTGCGCTCGCTGAACCGCATGAATGACCTGGTCGAGGGGTGCCGCATTGAAGGAAAGGTTCTGCTGGACGGGGAAGACATCTATCATGGAAACCTCGATGTCAATGTGCTCCGCAAGCGGGTTGGCATGGTGTTCCAGAAGCCAAACCCATTCCCGATGAGTGTCTATGACAACATTGCCTATGGCCCGCGCATTCATGGTATCCGCAATAAGAAGATGCTGGATGAAATCGTTGAAAAGGCTCTGAAGGATGCGGCGATCTTTGATGAACTGAAGGACCGTCTCAAGAAGAGTGCCCTTGGTCTTTCCGGCGGCCAGCAGCAGCGTCTGTGCATTGCAAGAGCACTTGCATGTGATCCGGAAGTACTGCTGATGGATGAGCCAACCAGTGCTCTTGACCCGATCAGTACTTCCAAGATCGAGGATCTTGTGACAGACCTGAAGAAAAAATATACGGTTGTCATCGTTACTCACAATATGCAGCAGGCTGTGCGTATCTCCGATAAGACAGCATTCTTCCTGCTTGGTGATCTGATTGAGTATGGACCTACAGACAAGGTCTTCTCCACGCCGCAGGACAAGCGTACAGAGAATTACATTACAGGAAGGTTCGGTTGATAACTTATGAGAAATCGTTTTGATAATGAACTGCAGACGCTGGATGAGACAATGCGTGAAATGGGTGAGCTCTGTGAGAGTTCCATTTCACTCTGCATCGAAGCGCTGATGGATGGCAATCCCAAGAAAGCACAGGAAGTTGTAGCCAAGGCTGTGACCATTTCCCGTAAAGAGCGTGAGGTTGAGAATATGTGCCTGAAGCTGCTGATGGAACAGCAGCCGGTCGCGACTGACCTGCGTGTGATCTCCGCCGCACTGAAGATGGTTTCTGATCTGGAAAGAATCGGTGACCAGTCCAATGATATTGCTGAAATCGTGATCACAGAGAATCTGTCTGCTGCCAATGATATTCTGAATCTGCGCCGCATGGCAGATGTCGTCAATGATATGGTCACAAGTTCCATTGAAGCATTCGTGAATAGAGATGCCCAGCTTGCACGTCACGTCATTGCAAGGGATGATGAAGTCGATGAAGCTTTCAATGATGCCAAGCAGAAGCTGATCGAAGTCTTCGGCGGCAAGAACAACGTCAATATGGAATACGCTCTGAATCTGCTGATGATTGCCAAATACTTCGAGCGTATTGGTGATCATACCGTAAACATTGCCCAGTGGGTTCTGTTTGCCATCACCGGTGTGCGTGAAGGCAATACCAACTGAGAACACATGAGCTGCCTGCGGGCAGCTTTTTTCATTTTGTCATGTATCTTTGTTTCGTGTATAATCGGCTCCATTGATGGAGGCGTGCATATGGGAATTGTCGTATTCGGAGCTTCTTTGATGGATATCAAGGGATATCCATTTGGAAAGTATGTGGCAGATGGCCGCAATGCCGGCAAGGTTGTTGAGGTACAGGGCGGTGTCAGCCGTAATGTGGCTGAAGATATTGCTAATGTGGAACTGAAGCCAACTTATGTCTCAGTGCTGGATCATTCATCCGCTTCAGAAGAAATTATTGCGAAATTGAAACGCCATAAGGTCAATACAGACTATATTGTTCAGCGCGATGGGGGCCTGGGCAAATGGCTGGCAATCTTTAATGAAGAAGGAGATGTGGTTGGTTCCATCTCCCAGCGGCCGGATCTTTCTGCCATCAGCGAAACATTGAAACAACATGGCGATGAAATCTTCTCCAAATGTGACAGTGTGGTTGTTGAGATTGATATGGAAGCCGATCTGCTCAAAGCAATCTTTGCACTGGCAGATAAGTATAACAAGAAGGTTTATGCACTTGTCTCCAATATGTCCATTGCCATGGAACGCCGCGATCTGATGATGTGCACGGACTGTGTTGTTTGCAACCAGGAAGAGGCAGGACTTTTGTTTTCAGAAGATTATGCCGGCATGAAGCCAGAAGAGCTTGCACCAGTGATCTGCCGCAAGGTGCAGCAGGCAGGCTATAGACAGATGGTTGTCACCATGGGCGCACAGGGGGCAGTCTATGCATGCCATGGCAGGGAATATGGCATCGTACCTGCTCAGCGTACTGCTGTGGTGGATACAACCGGCTGCGGTGATGCGTTCTTTGCCGGTGTTACCATCGGCCTGACCTATGGTAAAACACTTTCCCAGGCATGCCGCATCGGAACAAGACTCGCATCAAGCGTCATCGCAACCACTGAAAACGTATGCCCGCGCTTCCAGCCATCCGAATTCAACCTGTTTCACTGCGCAGAATGAAACGTTTCCATTGCATTTTCCTTTGCAATTCTTATAATAGAAACCGGTAAATGGAAACTGGTTTCCTCAGGTGGCATATGAATGATTTTCTTACAAAGGAACAATGCAATATGAGTCATTATGCCCATGAAGTGCAGGCTGTCATGCATCACCGCTGGGCGATGACGGAAATCAATGGTCTGTATTATCACATTCAGATCAAGCCGGATACTGTTGTGATTCAGGATCCGAATAATAGAAAAAATGATCAGATCATGCCTACGGCAGAATTTGCAAGAATGCTTGATGCATTCCTTGCCAATGGGGCATTCTGATCTTTTTTAGTTTTGGAATGCTTTGTGTCATATAATAGAAGACGTTGAGGAAAGAGGAATAAGAAATGGCGGATGAAGAAAAAGTTTATCATGTCCTGGTCATTAATCCGGGATCTACTTCTACCAAGATTGCTTTGTTTGAAAATGAGAAATGCGTCCTTTCCAGAAGTGTATTTCATGACAGTTCTGAGCTGCTGAAATTTCCGACGATCAATGATCAGCTGAATTACCGCATGCATGTCATGCGCAAATTCCTGCAGGATTCTCATGTTGACCTGCATCATATTGATGCTGTGGTTGGCAGAGGCGGACCATGCTATGCATGTGCTTCCGGCTGCTATACCATTGATCAGAAGCTCGTGGATGATACACGTGCAGTCAAGGGACATTTCTATCACAGTTCCATGCTTGGCGTACAGATGGCGTATGAGTTTCAGAAGCTGTATGGCGGTATTGCCCTGATGGTGGATCCGCCTGTCGTGGATGAACTGTGTGATGAGGCCCGTATCACGGGTGTCAAAGGCATCTACAGAAGAGCGACTGCCCATGTGCTGAATGCCAAGGAAACAGCCCGCCGCTATGCTGCATCTATTGGCAAGAAGTATGAAGATCTCAATCTCATTGTTGCCCATATTGATGGCGGTATCTCCATTACCTGTCATAAGCATGGCCGCATGATTGACGGCAATGATGCCGGCGGCGGTGAAGGTCCGTTCACACCAACCAGAATGGGTTCCATGGCCGTGACGGATGTGCTGGATTACCTGTTTGACAAGGATAAATCTGAGGTCAGAAAGCTCTGCTCACAGGCAGGCGGACTGTCTTCCTGGTTTGGTACTTCCGATTCAGCAGATATCTTCTATAACAAGGTGCGCAAAGGCGACAAGATGGCAGCGCGCGTATGGACAGCCATGGAGTATCAGTGTGCCAAGTGGATCTGCATGATGGCAGCACCGCTGGAAGGCCACGTGGATGCCATTCTGCTGACAGGCGGCCTGCTGCGTATTCCTGGCGTCACGGATTATATGAAAGAACACTGTGAATGGATTGCGCCGATTCAGGCTTATCCAGGCGAGTTTGAACACGAGTCTATGGTTGCTTCAGCCCTTGCTGTGCTGCGCGGACAGCTGAAGCCGATGACCTATGCAGGCAAACCTGTATGGGATGGCTTCCATGACAATTGATCGATGATTCATAAAACGAGCATTCCTGCGTGGGATGCTTTTTTCTTTGCCGGCAGGGCTGTGATACCATAGTAAGGCATACAAAAAGCAAAGGAGAAGTGAATCTATGCCGGAAGTCAGTATCATTCTGCCGGTTTATCAGGCTGAAAAATATCTTGTGAGGTGCATTGATTCCGTACTGCACCAGGAATATCAGGATTTTGAACTCATCTGCGTGGATGATGGTTCCAGGGATCACAGCCCATCCATTCTGGACGATTATGCACAAAGAGACAAACGTGTTGTTGTGATCCACCAGGCCAATGCCGGTGTTTCCACGGCCCGCAACAACGGTCTTGCCAGGGCGAAGGGGACATATATTCAGTTTCTGGATGCGGATGACTGGATTGCGTCCAATGCGACAATGGAGCTGGTACGCTGTGCCAAACAAAGCAATGCGGATATGGTCGTGGCAGATTTCTACCGGGTTGTTGGCACCAAGGTGGCACGCAAAGGATCCATTATATCCGATGATGTGCTGACTCTGGAGGAATATGCCGACTGCATGAAGCTGTCTCCGGCTGACTTTTACTATGGTGTTCTCTGGAATAAGCTTTACCGCAATGACATGATTCAGAAGTACCATCTGCAGATGGATCCCAAGGTCAGCTATTGTGAAGATTTCATCTTCAATCTGGAATATCTGCTGCATTGCCATGCCATTGCACCTTTGCAGATCCCGGTGTATTACTATGTCAAAACCGAAGGATCACTGGTCACCCAGAGCCTTTCACCAAGCCGCATGCTGCAATCAAGATCACTGGTGTTTTCTTACTATGATGCCTTTTTCCGCCACGTTCTGAATGAAGAAGAATACCGCCGCTCGCGCCCAGAAATTGCCGGCTATCTTGTTTCCGCTGCCTCTGATGATCTGGTGATGCCGATGGCACCAGGCACCATGAAGCTTGGCAAAGAGACAGTGCAGGCCGTATGGCGCACCGATGGCAGCTTTCACTATGCAGTGCTGCTGTTCTATCTGCGCAAGGCCTATGAGACCCAGCTGAATACCGTGGCGATCAAGAACAATCTCGATCTTGAAGATGTCCTTGTCTTTGAAGCTGTGCGCAACTCCAATATGTTCTCCACCATGCGGGAAATCATGGATTTCACCGGTCTGTCCTATGCAGCCACAGCAGGCAGCGTGCAGAAGCTGGTATCCAGGCATCTGCTGCATGTGGAAATCATGAACAGCTTCCACATCAAGACAGGATCCCGCAGCCAGGATCTCAGTCATGATATTGATGTTGCACTGTCTGATCTGAATCAGGTTGAAGCAAAGGGACTGGATGACAGCCAGGCACAGCAGCTGATGCAGTTTCTGCGTGTGATTGTGCATAATCTGGAAAACTTTGTCAGCCATGTCTGAGGTGCATCACCTTAAGAATGATCTGGTCATTTTCTGTTGCTTTCCGCAAGAGCCCTGCTACAATACCAACCGTATGGAAGAAATGACAGAAAACAAGAATATCAGTGTCATGCTTTGTTCCGTAGGTGATGCGTATTACAGCGGACTTGGCATGAAGTCAAATCATAAAGAGGCAATGCGCTTTTACCGCAAAGCAGCTTCGCTGGGCAACAGCTATGCGATGTTCCGGATGGGAGAGTGCTATGAAAACGGAACCGGCACAGATAAAGATACCGAAGAGGCATTTCAGTATTACCAGAAATCGGCAGAAACAGGCTGCATTCCCGGTATGCTGAAAGTCGGCGATTATTACTGGAGCGGCATGGATGGCATTGTTGCCCAGAGCAAAGAAAAAGCGGCCCAGTGGTATCTGCAGGCTCTGAAAAAGAATGATGCCCAGGAAGAGAGGCAGGATGAGCCGTTTGTATATGTCAGAATAGCTGACTGCATGAAAGACGGTATCGGCATGGAGAAGAACCTGCAGGCTGCCCATGAGCTGTATCAGGCCGCTGTAGAGGATATGATGGACATCATGCCGTATGACCGCATGTTTGATTACAGCATGCTGGAACGGGCTGAAAAAGGGGAAGAAGAACTGCGCAGCAAGCTCCACCTGCCCAAGAGCGAACCAGTAGGTGAGCTGATTTCCTGAAATCTTCTCTTTCTTTTTCTAAAAACTATGGTATCATTAACAAGCGTCATTAATGAGACCACATGCAGGAATACCCAAGTGGTTGAAGGGGCAGGCTTGGAAAGCTTGTAGATCGGTAACACGGTGCCAGGGTTCAAATCCCTGTTCCTGCGCTTTATGTTAAAAAGCCCTATTTCAAGGGCTTTTTTCTTACCGTGGAACCATCGTGGAACCTTTTTTCTCTGAATTTATAATTTTCATCATCTCATTGTCGGTGCTCTCCAGAAGATGCGTATATGTCTTGAGCGTCTGCTCAATACTGGCGTGCCCTAGTCTTTTTGACACCGCAACTATATTCACACCATGATTGATCAGCCATGTGGCATGAGAGTGACGAAGATCATACATCCGGATCTTCTGCACACCGCTCTTCTCAATCCCTGCATTTCCCTGCATTAAAGATGCGTGATATCTGGGTAGGCGATAGCGATGTTTCTCCTCCAAATAAATATCCTGTCTTATACTCTGCTTTTAACAGCTCCAATTCTTTATTCAGCGCATCATCTATCTGTATCTTTCTGGAGGCCTTCATTTTGGTCGGTTTAAACCGTTTACAGCGTCTCTTTGGCTGGCAATTTATCCATCCGTCCTTGAGATCGCTGCACTGCAAGGCGATAGCCTCACCACGGCGCATTCCAGTCCAGTACAGCGCATCAAAGTAAGCATGATACAGAGGATTATCTACACATTTCAGGAACATGTTGAATTCCTCAGGAGTCCACACCTGCATTTCCTGCATCACTTCTCTGTCTGTCTTCTTCAGATTATTCACGTGCGGGCAGGGTTTGGGTAGCCATACACATCTGTGGCGTACTGGAACACAGCACGAACATATGTTAGTGTGACGTTCTTTGTCTTTGTGGCGAAGTCAGACTTAGACAGCTAATTCCGCTACAGGATCAGATCAGATCTGGTGATGCTGCGGATCTGCTTATCCTTCAGATCGGCAAAGCGCAGCTTGAAGTGCTCATTGTGCTACCGAATGGAAGCAGGGGAACTCTGCATGGAGATCTCCACTCATGCGCCATCTGGAGAAATGTTTTGCTTGTCGGTATCTCATCAGTGGTGGAAACAGAGGCTTCATACTGCTTTGCTTCGCGTTTAGTAGAAAAACCATGTTTCTTATGCGTGCGCCATTTTCCGGTGAGTGGGTCTTTGACCTTGATCTGCACAAACCATGTGCCTCTGCTTTCATCTTTGCCGATCATAGCAATCCACCATTCTTTTGCATTCCAATTTCTTGGGCTGAATCTTCATGACACTGCCTTAATCCGGTACATTTTGCAGTATGTGTTTCTACAGATTCCTTTTTATTCCTTAGGAAACATTAGGAATAATTTATTCACAATGTTGACGCAGGATCCGAAATCAAATATATTAGAAAAGCAGATAGCCCGAGACGGGTAGGGTAAAGCTCCTGGATTCCAGGGGCTTTATTCGTATTTGAGAATTCGCTTAATGACGTTTCGATATCTTCGACGGTCGCTCCTGCTTCGGAACATCTTGTCTTTGATGCTGTAATACATACAAAGGACCTCCAAACTATTACCGTGGCATACATAGTTTCTAATTTGAATGATGATAGGTAAAACAGAATCAAATGTCTCAAGATCGTAGTACCCAATGCTACAACGCTGATTAACAAGACTATTAAATATTTTCAACTGAAGATCATTATCGATGCATCGAAATACAGTAACAAGTTCAGATAAAGTTAAACGATCAAAGAAAATATATGGGCTGTTATACTTCGCCAACTCATTACTGAATTTTTGAATTGAATTAGCCATGTGATCTTTAGCCGTCTGTTTGTATGGCAACTGATGAAGGCTTGAAAGAAGAGTGTTTATAAATGAACTGAATTTATTAAAATCTGAAATATCATAAAAGTGAATTACTTCATAAGAAAGTATCGCGTTGAAGGACTCCTCAAACATAAGCAAAGACTTATAAAGCAAAGGGTATTTTTCTCTTTCCTGCTTGAACTGCTGGAAATACTCATTGAAATCAACATCTCTTTCATATACATGTTTCCCATTCTCTTTTATTGGTACACCCGTTTCATCTGTTTTTGCGAAAAGATGCTTGAATGGCGTTATTACGTTTATGTAATTGAATCTATATATATTTTCTTTTGCCAGTAACACACTCATTTCATTGTAAACAACCCGCTTCGTGTCATGCAGATATTGGATCTGCTCATCAATGGATAGCGGCTTTTTAAATGTGATTACTTTCTTTCCTTCTTCCATACTAGACTCCTTCCATGGCGGCAATGCCTTAAGTGCAGGAACGTACTCTATCATGCTTTTCTCTTTCATTTGCGCTAAACTTCTTCATCAAAATTGAGTAGAAAATCGTCATGGTTCTTTTGTCCATGTCAATACGTTTCCCGTGGTTCCTTATGTGGTTCTTTAACTATCTCGGCGGTCGGACACAACGAAGGCAAGCTTGCCCAGACACTTGAAGCTTTCAACAGGAACGATGATAGGAGTGTAGGCGGGATTCTCAGGGAGCAGGATGATCTGGGTGCCTGATATGCTCAGGCGCTTGCATGTGGCGGTGTTATCGTCTATGCAAAAGCAACCGATCATGCCATTGACAGGCTCCGACTGCTTCTCGAAGATGATGAGATCTCCACCGTGGATGTTGGCACCAATCATGGAGTCACCGTGTGCATACTGGGCAAAGTACTCTTTAGAAGGCGAGAACATCTCAACTGGCAGAACAACATAGTCTATGATCTGATCATCGACAAAGCCACCAGTCCCACAGCTGATCATGTCGTACAACGGGATGCGGAGAACTGGTGGAGAAATCAAAGCTGATTCCTTTTCTACTAAAACAGACTTTGATACTCCAAAATAATTAGCCATCATTTCAATCTTATCAATCCTCGGATATTTCTTTGCATTGACCCAATCCGAAACAGTTGTGTATGGAACGTTAATGGCCGCACTCAAATCACTGCGCGTTTTATGATGCTCTTTAAGCAACCTTTTAATGTTCTTGGACATTACTTCTTTATTTCCTAAATCTGACATTTCTATTGCCCTCACTTGCAACTTCAGAATATGCCAAATGCGTAATGTTTTCAACAAAAAGCAAAAAAATATGCTTTTTGCGTTGACGATACGCTTTAAGCATTGTACTTAATGGTGCAAGGAAAGGAGGGAAATGACGAATGATCGAATTGTACAATCGGAGTAGTTGCCACTTTTGTGGGTGCGCTAATTGGTGTGTCAAATTCAAACTACGTTAAATCAGAAAAAGTAGAAAGCGATGATGCAAAGCCGTGATGGATCCCAATACCACCAAAACTGTCAACGGCTTCTTTAACTTGGCAGTGCGCATCATCTTGTACAGCTGCAGCATTGCTGTAGCAATCGCCGGAATCTGGGCACTTGCCCGCAAGATCAGATCAAGTGGCTGGAAGGCCGCTACTGATCAGCGCCTTGATGCACTTGAAACTTACAGCCAGAAGGACTATGAGCGCCTGAAGAGACTGGAAGTGGAAAGTATTGCCAAGCGAGAGGAGTTTGAGGACATCCATGAGATCATGCGGTTGAACCTTAACGCATCGCAGCAGCTCCTCAAGTCAAACTTGGAGGGCGGCAACAACAAGGCTGGCATACAGAAGGCAAGCGATGAAATTCAAGAGTACTTAAGATCGAAAGTATAAGAATAGCAGGGGCAGAAATGCTCCGGTTTTTATGGTTCTTTCGATGCAAGCCTGCACCCACAAAAAAGCATCCGCTTGGGATGCTCATGCACGGCCGCAGTACTTGCCATCAGCAGTGGAAACTTCCACAGTATCACCAGTGTTGATGAACAGCGGAACTTTGATCACCAGACCTGTTTCCAGAGTGGCATTCTTCTGGGCAGCTGTTGCTGTATTGCCTTTGACAGCAGCTTCGGCTTCGGCAACTTTCAGGTTGACCTTGTCAGGCAGCTCAATGCCAAGGATCTCACCATTGTAGAATTCAACCTTGACCATCATGCTCTCTGTCAGGAACTGCTTCTCCCATGTCAGACGGTCGCTTGGGATCTCAATCTGCTCGTATGTTTCTGTATCCATGAAGCACAGTGTTTCACCGGCATCATACAGATACTGCATCTCACGCTTGTCGATATTAGCTTCTTCGACACGGTCGGAACCAAGCAGTCCAAGCTCCTTGACAACACCTGTCTTTGGACTTCTGACCTTGATGGCAACCTTCATTTTTGCCATGGCTGTTTTATTACGGTCAACCGTAATTGCCTGGTAAAGTTCTCCATCCCAGACAAAACACTGACCTGGTTTGATTTCTGTTGACTGAATCATGATTTCACGCTCCTTTGATATCGTTCATATTTTCTTCAAATCCGGCAATATTGTCAATCCTTACTCAACATTGGGAAACGAACTGTTGACGATTCGTTTCCGCTCAGAGAATATTCTGCTAAAATACAGGTAAAAGACAGAGAGAAGAACTGATATGGACACAAAGGAGAAGCTTGCGGAAGCCCTCCGTGCAAAAATGAAGGAGAAGCCGCTTTCCAGAATTACAATTTCTGATCTGACCACTGCTGTTGGCATCAACCGGCAGACATTTTATTACCACTATCATGATATCTATGAACTCATTGAAGATATTTACTACCGGGAAACCATGCGGGCAATCGGAAATGATAATACGATTGAAACATGGCAGACAGGCCTGGCAAAATTGTTCCATGCCGTACAGAACCAGAAAGATTTTGTCGAGCAGACATTCCGCTCGATCTCGCGGGAACACATTGAGGATTTCCTGTACAGCATCATGGAAAATCTGATTATCAATGCAATCAATGCCACTTCAGCCGGGCTGCTGCTGAAAGAAGAGGACAAGAAGCTTGTTGCAGACTTCTATAAACATGCATTGATCGGGATGCTTCTGTCATGGGTGAAGGATGGCATGCGGCGCAATCCGGATGAAATTGTTGCAAAAATTGAAATACTGGCAAGGGATGGCTTCACACCAGCGATCTCGACATTTGTTAAAAACAGACAGCAGTGCTGAGAACAGCACTGCTTTTGTCATTCTGGCATAATTGACTAAATCTGTTTCAATGTAAGCACTTTCAAAGGCGACTGGAACTTCTTATAATAATACGCAGAGAGAATTTGAAAGGACGGAATCATTATGTACGATGTCATTGTGATTGGCGCTGGCATTACGGGATCTTTGCTGTCATACCGTCTGAGCCAGTACAAACTGAATGTATTGACAGTGGAACGCTGCCACGATATCGCAGATGGTGCAACCATGGCAAACTCTGCCATTGTACACACCGGATACGATCCGGAATACGGTACCCTGAAGGCAAAACTCAATGTGCAGGGTGCCAGAATGTATGAGCAGCTGACGAAAGATCTAGGCTGTGTGCGCAAAGTTGTCGGAGCTTATATTGCGGCTGTGGGACCAGAGGAAGAAGAAAAGCTGGATGTGCTTGCCGACCGGGCAGAGCGGCGCGGCATCACACATGCGTTCTTAAGCGGTGAACAGGCAAGAACAGAAGAACCAAATCTCTCTGATGCTGTCACCAAGGTGCTCAGCTTTCCAACAACAGCTGTCATTTATCCATGGGAAGTTGCCATTGCGGCCATGCAGGCATCCATTGGCAACGGCACAGAACTGAAGCTGGATACAGAAGTACGGAACATCGAAAAGAAGGATGGCTTCTTTACCATAGAAACAAACCAGGGCAGCTTTGATGCAAAGATGGTCATTAACTGCAGCGGCACGCATGCCGATACCATTGCACGCATGGTATCCGGCAAGGTTCCGTATCATATCACACCAAGACGCGGTGAATACTATGTCATGGATCAGGATACGAACTTTGTCCACCATGTGATCTTCCCGGTGCCTGGCAAAAAGGGCAAGGGTGTTCTGGCAGTGCCAACTGTATATGGCAATGTACTGCTGGGACCGAACAGTGACTATTGCGATGACCCTGATGACAATGAGAATACTGTGCAGGGACTGGATTATGTCCGCACAGAGATTAATAAGACAATGAAGAATGTGCCATTCCAGCATGCCATCCGCACATTTGCAGGTCTGCGTCCAAGCTCTTCAAGCAAGGACTTTGTCATTCAGGAATATGAAGATGCCCCGGGTTTTGTGGATGTGGCATCTATTGAATCACCGGGCCTTGCCAGTGCACCAGCTGTTGCTGAATATGTGATTTCCAATTTTGTTGAAAAACATCTGTCTCTTGAAAAGAATCCCGATGCCGTGATGACAAGGAAACGGCCGCTGGTGATGGCAGAACTGACACCAGAGCAGCGCAATGAAGCCATTGCAAAGAATCCTGCCTATGGCCGCATCATCTGCCGCTGCGAGCAGATCTCCGAAGGTGAGATTGCTGACTGCATCCATGCTGTGTGCGGTGCACGCAGCGTCAAAGGCGTCAAGAAGAGAGTACGTCCGGGTATGGGCAAATGCCAGGGCGGTTTCTGCGAACCACGCGTTGTAGAAATGCTTGCCCGCGAGCTGAAAGAATCACCGCTGGAAGTTGTTCTGGATGGCGAAAAGTCAAAAATCCTGGAAAGTGAGAACCGATAATGAGGAAGTATCAGGCTGTAATCATCGGCGGAGGCAGTGCCGGCCTTTCCGCTGCAGTAACGTTGAAGGAAAACGGCATCGAAGATATTGTCGTCATTGAAAAGGACAGTGAACCAGGCGGCATCCTGGAACAATGCATCCATAATGGCTTCGGTCTGCAGACATTCCATGAACAGCTCTCCGGTCCGGCCTATGCGGAACGGTATGTAAACATGGCAAAGAAGCTGAATGTTCCCTTCAAGCTCAATACGATGGTGACCGCACTGCACCCGGACCGTACCATCGAATACGTCAATGCAGAAGAAGGCTATGTCACGGTACAGGCGGATGCCATCATCCTGGCAGTCGGCTGCTATGAAAGACCGCGCGGCGGCGTCAATATCATGGGCACAAGACCTGCCGGCATCTATACAGCCGGACAGGCACAGCGCTATCTCAACATTGACGGTTACCTTGTAGGTAAAAAAGTCTTCATCCTGGGATCTGGCGATATCGGCCTGATCATGGCAAGAAGAATGACACTGGAAGGCGCAAAGGTCTATGGTGTTGCAGAAATCATGCCATACTCCAACGGACTTCCCCGTAATATGAAACAGTGCCTGGAAGACTTCAATATTCCGCTGTATCTTTCCCATACAGTCACCCGTGTCTATGGCAGAGACAGACTTGAGAAAATTGAGCTGTCACAGGTCGATGAACACCGTCAGCCCATCCCGGGCACCCAGCAGTATTTCGATGTAGATACACTGCTGCTGTCCGTCGGTCTGATTCCGGAGAATCATCTGGCTGAAAAAGCCGGGATCAGGATGGATCCACGCATCAAGGGACCGGTTGTGGATGATACATACATGACCAGTGTGCCTGGCATCTTTGCCTGCGGCAATGGTCTGCATGTCCATGATCTGGTTGACTATGTCTCTCTGCAGGCAAAACGTGCTGCGCTAGGTGCTGTCCGCTATCTGAAAAAGCAGGCACCAACGGGTACAGAATATCAAACAGAACCGGGTGATGGCATCGGCTATGTAGTGCCGGCACGCGTGCATTGTGATATCAATGACAACGTTGAATTCTTCTTCCGGGTCAGAAAGCCGATGGAAACAGGCACCCTGGAAGTACGCTGCGGTGATCAGGTGCTGCGCCATATGCAGAAGCACAAACTGATGCCTTCTGAAATGGAGCGCATGGTCATCACCGGCAAAGAGCTTGCCGGTCTGGATGGCAATCTGGTATTCAGCGTAAAGGAGGATCAGTGATGGAAGACAGAGAACTTGTTTGCGTATGCTGCCCGCGGGGCTGCCGGATCCACGTACAGATGGAAGATGGCAAAGTCCTTTCTGTGGCTGGCAATTCCTGCCCCAAGGGAGATGCCTATGCCAGACAGGAATGCATCCGGCCGATGCGCATTCTGACTACAACAGTACGTGCAGAAGGGGGAATTCACCGGGTATGCCCGGTTATCTCCGCATCAGAAATTCCATTGGATCTGATGAAAGAAGCCATGGATGAAGTACGTACTGCGAAAGTGACAGCACCTGTCAAAGAAGGACAGGTGATCCTGAAAGATCTGGCCGGCACCGGTGTTGCACTGGTCGCATCCCGCTCGCTTGAACGCGCATAATCCGTTACCACAAGAAAAGATGATGCACAGATGCGCATCATCTTTTTAGATTGTTATCTGACTTTGATGACTTAGTCGCCGCTGGCACCAAGAGTCACGGTAACCGTCTTCTGTGAGCCATCTCTTTCAATGACAACTTCAACGGTATCACCAACACGCTTCTTGTTCAGGATTGCACTCAGATCAGAGTAGCTGGAAATCTCAGTGCCATCCACAGAAACGATCCGGTCATATGCTTTGATGCCTGCCTGTTCAGCAGGGCCGCCGGATACGACATCACTGACATACAGGCCAGCCTTGTAATTCCCGGTATCCTGAGACAGCTCCTTGACATAGACACCCAGGGTTGCCCGGTCAGTCACCTTGCCGTTTTCCATCAGCTGCTGGGCGACGTTCATGGCATCATTGATCGGAATGGCAAAGCCAAGTCCTTCAATGACAGTACCGGAAGAAGTTGTGCCGGAATCCTTGGCATTGACGATGCCGATCAGATTGCCCTGGCCGTCAAACAGACCGCCGCCGGAGTTGCCCGAGTTGATTGCTGCATTTGTCTGAATCAGATTCATGGATTCATTATTGATGACCATTTCACGGTTCGTGGCAGAAATGATGCCATCGGTCACGGTGCCGCCCAGTGTACCAAGCGGATTGCCGATGACAACGGCTTTATCGCCAACCTGAATCGTATCAGAATCACCAATCGTCGCAGCGCTAAGTCCGGTTGCCTCAATCTTCAATACGGCAATATCACTCTTTTCGTCCGTACCGACAAGAGAAGCAGTATAAGATGTACCATCACTTGTCACAACTGTATATTCATTGCCATCTGCCACAACATGGTTGTTGGTAACGATATAGCCGTCACTGGAAATAATCACACCGGAGCCAGCCGCTTCTGTTTCATATGTACCGCCGAAGATACCATAACTTGTTGCAGTACCTTTGACCTGAATCTCAACGACACTTGGTGAAGCCTTAGCTGCAATCTCGGTTGTTGTCAGATCAGAGCTGCTGGAAGTGCTGGCACTTGTCTGGGTTGTTGCAGCAGTACTTTGCGCTGCTTTATAAACAACGGTTGTGCCATTGCTGCTGTTAGACTTCACTGCTGCATATCCACCGGCAAAACCAGTGCCAAGACCAACCACAGCACTTAAGGCAATGGTCAGGACCGGATGGCTCTTTCTTGTATGCTTTTTATCATGGCGGGGTGTCTCAGGCTCTGCACCGGCTGGACGTTCTGTGAATTCTGCATCCACAGTGGAATTTGTATTTTCATTTTCATTCATCTCACTCATTTTTAATACCTCCCGATTACGCTTATTATGATAGAGCCGGATTGTGAACGGCATGTGAACGATGCATGACGGCTTATGAAAACTGCATGTATACTATCTTCACGTGCATCTTCATTGTACAATGAATACTCCGGGAGATGAGAAAAATGGCAGTATTGAATATCGCAATGCCTGTGCAGAGAAAAGAACTGATGGCTCTTCTGGCATCCCAGACCATGCCGCGCTATACGCTGATCAAAATGATTTCAGATATGGAAGCGCAGTATGAAGTGACAGATGATGGCAGCCATGGTGATCTGGTTTCTTATACAAAGAAGCTGTTCCATCATACAAAATTCGGCGGTGTCATCATGTTCCGTGTCCTGTACAACGGGCAGTTCTTTGAAGGCGGCCTGATCCTTGATAAACTCAAGAAATAAAAAAGCGAAACACTCAGCGCTTCTGCAGGGCAAGCCCATACAGAGCACCAATTGATCCGCCGATGATATGAGTCAGCTGGGAAATGTTATCACTTGCTGTAATGCCGGCATAGATCTGTCTGCCAAGATAGATCACAGCAACAATGATCATGGTCAGCGGAATGCCGCCGCGGTTATTGCCAGTCACGCTTGCCATCAGAATGAAAGCAAAGTCAATGCCGCTGGCACCAAGCAGGGCCGTATTGTCCGGCAGGGCAAGATGAACAAGTCCGGTGACCAGCGCCACTACCAGAATCACCTGCAGGATGCGCTTGGAACCATATTTTTCCTCGAGCAGCGGGCCTACCAGCAGAAACATGATCATATTACTGGCATAGTGATCGATCGAAGCATGGCCCAGAACATGTGTGAACAGCCGCACATACTGCATGGGATCACGGAAGGAAGTCCGATAGATGGAGAAGATCCAGGCATTTGCCCATCCGTTAGTCAGTGTATTGGCAATCAGAGCGCCGGCAGAAAGCAGCGTAAAGGTCAGAATGACCGGTGCGTTGAACGTAATCTTTTTCATAGGCACTCATTATAACGCAGCACTGCGTCCATTGATTGAGAATCAAGCAAGAAATTTGTATACTTATCAGGTGTGAAAAAGAGGGAATGAGAATATGGCAGAAAAAAATATCAAAATTTCCGGTCCGATTCATAATGAAGGCCTGGAAGAAGTCATCGGCCTGCTCAAACAGGGATCAACTCCTGAAAAACAGGCCAGACTTGGTGAAGAGCTGAAAAAGGCAAAACTGCTTTCACCATGCACGTTTGAAGAGACTAAGGATGCCCAGGGCAGAATACATGTCCGTCCTGACCAGATGAAGTTCTTCCTTCTCAATACGCAGGACGGCAAGACATTCTTCCCGGTCTTTACTGATTTTGAAAAAACCAAGCTGATTCACTTTGCAAAAGATGAACCAAAACATATTGTCAGCACGATTCCGGCTCTGGCAAGAATGCTGTCAGCCAAAGACCAGAAAGCGCAGGGACTGATCGTCAATCCAGGTGCTGATAACATCGTGATTCCAAAGAACATGGTACTCATGCTGGCTGGTGTACAGACCAAGGTTGCTCCGGCTCCATCACGTCCTGCTGTCAAGGCACAGTACAGTGAGCCGCGGATCTATCCAACCCGCATGGTGACAGCTGTTTATGACTACTGCACCGGTAAAAAGGAGATCAGCCGTGTCTGGCTGAAACAGAAGATTGCCGGCGGCACAGTCAGCTTCGTCTTTGTCATTGAAGCCGACAAGCAGGATCAGAGTATTGCGGACGGCATTCTTTCTGCTGCCACACCTTTGAGCAAGGATGTTCCGCTGGAAACCGTATGGTATTCAGAGGCAGCAGAAAAAGAAATCGTCAGGGGCGGTGTCGCCCTGTATGACAGGAATCTGGAGCTGTGATGCAGTACCGCCATCTGCATCATGATGAAATCAGCCAGGGCATGGCCCTGGTACAGCAGGCATTTGCCCAGTCTGTGCAGCACACACTGTCCACAGAAGCCGTATCTTCGTTTCAGGATTTCCTGGATCACCATGGCCAGGAGCTTGTCTGGCTTGGAGCCTTTGACGATACACTGAAAGGTGTTGCTGCCTATACAGCGGAAACCTATCATGTTTCACTGCTGTTTGTCAGACAGGAAGATTCTTATAAGGGCATTGGCACCGGCCTGCTTTCCTTGATCAAACAGGAAGCACAGGATGACTTTGTCCAGAAGATCACGGTCAATGCACTGCTTTCTTCGGCAGCGTTCTATCAGAAATGCGGCTTTGAAAAAGCAGGCGTGCCAACCGATGCCGGCGGTATGAAGGTACAGCTGATGGAATGCCTGCTTGGCAGCAGATATCTTGGCAGAAAGTATACGGCAGAGATTGATCAGCCTTATGGCAGTCTGCATCCGTATCTGCCGGATCTGGAGCTTGCCTGCAATGCCGGCTATATTCTGCTGCATGGCAGAAACAGCCAGGAAATCTGGCAGGATGCCTGTGTTTATGGACCCAGGGAGCCGCTGTCCGCGTTTACTGGTATCGTTATCGGCATCATCTACCGTCGCGATGAAGAAAAAACACGCTGGATTCTGTCCAGCGGCATTGCGTTTGATCATCAGGATGTTATTGCCTCGATTGCCGGTCTTGAGCAGGACAGTGATATCCGGATTCAATGGCTATAAAATCAGCGGGGAAATCCCGCTTTTGTTTCAGGAGGTAATCTATGCGAACTGGTTACACAAACTGCTGTATCAAAGATCAGAAAAACGGTGCCTTTCTTGTGGAAGATGGAAAAATTCTTGCTATCGGTTGTGCTCAGGATCAAAGAATGCAGGAAGCACTTGCCAACGCGGATGAAGAAGTTGACCTGCACGGCCTGCACGTACTGCCGGGAAAGGCAGACGGACATGTGCATCTGCTGCAGATGGGCCGCAATGCCCTCAGTGTTGACTGTTCTGCCGGTGCAGCAGAACGTCTTGCCAATGCACCCCGCAGCCAGGCATGGCTGTATGGAGCCAACTGGGATGGTGATGCCGAAAAGCTTAACCGTACCATTCTGGATGAGGCAGTCAACGACCGGCCGGCTGTTGTCTTAAGCAGAGACGGACAGGCAATGGCACTCAACAGTGCGGCTTTGCAGGCTTGTGCGATCGATGAAAATACAAAGGTGGAGTCCGGCAGTATTGATGTGGAAAAGGGTGTTGTCAGACAGACAGGTGTTGATCTTGTCCGTCAGGCCATGCCGGCACCGGATGCTGAAGAAATCAAAGCCTGGCTGCTTAAAGGCATGGAACTGGCAGCTGCCCAGGGGATCACGGCCGTTGGCAGTGAGGACTTTCTTTCCACCAATGAAACGTATCAGGATGTCCTGACTGCGTATGAACAGCTGTCCTATCAGCAGAAGATGAAGATCCGCGTATCAGAACTTGTTTCATTCTGTCAGATTGAAGATTTCGCCTCCTTCCTGGATGAGGGATACAGCTATGATGTTGGCAATGACTTCTTTAAGATTGGCGCTTTACTGCTGAAACTGGATGATGCATCCGATCAGGAACTGCGTTATGACGATGCCACCGTGCAGCTGTATGTGCAGATGGCAAACCGCTTCAATACACCAGTCTGGTTTGATGTGGCATCCTTTGGCGCAGTTGATCAGGCACTCGATGTATTGCAGGATGAAATGTATCCGGACAATCCTCTGCAGGATGCCATTCTTGTCCATCGTGTTCCCTCTGCTGCGCAGCTGTCAAAAGCACAGAATGCAAAGATTGTTCTTGGAACAAGCGGCTTTCTGATGGAAAGTGACAGCAGTCTGTTCTATGGATCTGATCAGCCGTTTCAGCCGGTGCTGCCATACAGCAGCATACTTTCTGCCAATATACAGAATAGGCTTGGCTTTACAGGCAGCCTGCGCGAATCAGATCCAGCCGATTTCTATGTGATGGATGAGGACAGAGTCATGATGACTGTCGTGAATGGTGAAGAGGTATACAGACAATGATCAGATCGATCAAAAAGGAAGATATTCCGGCTGTTCTTGCCATTTACAACTGGTACATCCTGCACACGAATATTACTTTTGAAACAGAAGAACTGTCACTTGAAGCATTCACAAAGCGTATTGAAGCAGTTACCACCCGCTATCCCTGGATCGTGATGGAAGAAAATGGTGTGATCAAAGGCTATGCATATCTTGGAACATTTAATCCGCGGGCAGCCTATGACTGGACAGCTGATCTGTCCATCTATCTTGATCATGAAGAACGCGGTCATGGTCTTGGCGCACAATTGATGCATGCGATCCTGCAGGAGGCTGCCGAGGAAGGCTATTACCAGATCATATCCATTGTGACTTCCGGCAATGCGGCATCAGAACAGCTTCATGAAAAATGCGGCTTTGTGCGCAAAGGCAGTCTGGAAAATACAGGTTATAAAAACGGAAAATGGCTTGGTATTACATATTTTATGAAGACACTGCGCAATGCAGCAGGTGCACCAGAAGAGATACAGTATGAAAAGGAGAGAAAAGTAAAATGAAAACAGTCTGGGATAAACTGGATGAAACGGAAAAGGAGAATCTGACGACCTTTAATGAGGCATACCGTCAGTTTCTCAGCCGTGCAAAAACAGAGCGTGAATTTACAAGTGAGAGTGAAAAACTGGCAAAAGAGGCAGGGTTTGTTTCACTGAAGGAAGTTGAAAAGCTGGAGCCCGGCATGAAGGTGTATGAGATCAACCGCGGCAAGAACATCATGCTGTTTGTGATGGGCAGACAGCCTGTTAAAGCCGGCATGAATATTCTGGGTGCCCACATTGATTCTCCGCGCCTGGATATCAAACAGAAGCCATTATATGAGAAGGATGGTCTTGCTCTGCTGGATACCCATTACTATGGCGGCATCAAGAAATACCAGTGGACATGCCGGCCGATGGCTCTTCATGGTGTTGTCTGTAAGAAGGATGGCAGTGTTGTGCCGGTTGTGATTGGTGAGGATCCCAAAGATCCGGTGATCGGTGTGACAGAGATTCTGGTGCATCTGGCAGCAGAGCAGATGAAAAAGACTGCCGCAGAAGCAGTGGAAGGTGAAAATCTCGATCTGCTGGTTGGCTCCATTGCCCGAAAAGATACGAAGGAAGATGCCGTCAAAGCAAACATCCTGTCTTTGCTGAAAGAAAAATATGACATCGAGGAAGATGACTTCCTGTCCGCCGAGCTGGAATGTGTGCCGGCAGGGGAAGCACGCGACTTTGGCTTTGACCGCTCCATGATCATGGGCTATGGCCATGATGACAAAGTGTGTGCCTATACATCCCTGCGTGCTATTCTCGATGAAAAGAATGTGCCGGAGCGGACTTCCTGCTGCATCCTGGTTGATAAAGAAGAAATCGGCTCGGTTGGCGCAACCGGCATGCAGTCCCGCTTCTTTGAGGACGTTACGGCCAGAATGCTGGATCTGCAGGGTGATACACGCATTGTCGATCTCAATGATGCTTTGCAGAACAGCCGCATGCTTTCGAGTGATGTCAGTGCTGCTGTGGATCCTTTGTATGAATCCGTCTTCGATATGAAGAATGCGGCCTTCCTGGGACAGGGTATCTGCTACAACAAATATACCGGTGCCCGCGGCAAGTCCGGATCCAATGATGCCAATGCGGAATATTTTGCCAAAGTGCGCAGAGTCATGGATGACAATCATGTCATGTTCCAGACATGCGAGCTGGGTGCCGTTGACAAGGGAGGCGGCGGTACGATTGCCTATATCCTTGCCAATCTGAACATGGACGTTGTGGATGCCGGCATTGCCGTTGAAAACATGCATTCTCCTGCAGAGATTGTATCCAAGGCAGATGTGTATGAGGCATACCGTGCCTATCAGGCATTCCTGAAAGACATGGACTGATTTGCTGGCTGTACATATGCCGCTGTGGAAATTCCACAGCGGTTTTTTGCATGAAAAAAGCATTGCACTGTGGCAATGCAATGCCTGTTATCTGTCATCCAGACTCTTGTAATCCTGATGGACAGGACCAACATACTTATAGGCGGGACGGATGATCCGATTGGCAAATTCAACTTCCTCCATGCGGTGGGCACACCAGCCGCCCACTCTTGCTAATGCAAAGATTGGTGTATACAGCACTTCATCAATGCCAAGCATCCGATAAATCAGACCAGAATACAGATCGACATTGGCACATGTATGCATGGATTTTCCTTTTTCTTCCTGCATGACTTCCGGTGCCAGCTTTTCAATCATGCAAAGCATGTCATATTCCTTCTGATGCCCGGAGATGCCGGCCAGATGGCCGCTGTACTTCTTCAGAATCTGAGCACGCGGATCAGAGAGAGTATAGACCGCATGGCCGATGCCATAGATCAGGCCGCTGCCATCTCCTGCCTCCCGGTGCAGGATCTTTTTCAATGCTTCTTTGACACTGGCATCGCTGTTTGGATCTACATCTGCGGCAAGCAGCTGATCCAGCTGCTTCATGACTCTTAGATTGGCACCGCCGTGACGCGGCCCTTTCAGAGCACCAATCGCTGCCGCAATGGCACTGTATGTATCTGTCAATGTACTGGAGACAACTCTGTCTGTAAAGGTGGAATTGTTGCCGCCGCCATGGTCCGCATGGCAGATCAGGCACAGATCCAGCAGCCGTGCTTCTTCATGCGTGAACTTCTGATCAGCACGGTACGTAGACAGAATATGCTCGGCAGTGGACTGGCCGCTGCGGGGATAATGAAAATACATGGACTGGTGCAGATAGACATGCCGGAATGCCTGATACGCATAGACCATCATCGTTGGCAGCTCAGCGATCAGATTGATCGACTGGCGGACAATATTCTCCAAAGACGTATCTTCGGCATTTTTATCATAGGCATACATGGCCAGTACACTGCGGGCCATCTTGTTCATGATGTTGGGAGAAGGGGCACTCATGATCATCATTTCCGCAAAGCCATCCGGCAGTTCCCGGTGGCTTTCCAGCAGATGCTGAAAGAATGCAAGCTCTTTCTTGTCTGGCAGAGTGCCAAGCAGCAGCAGCCACAGTACTTCTTCAAACATGAAGCGATCCGTCCGGACAGCCTCATTGACAATATCATTCAGGTCAATGCCCCGGTAAATCAGTCTGCCATGCTGGGGAACAATGTTTCCATCCTGATCCCGTGTATAGCCCTGGACATCACAGATATTGGTCAGACCAGCCAGTACGCCCGTACCGTCCGCATTCCGCAGACCGCGCTTGACGCCAAGCTTTTCAGACATTTCTGGATCAATAAAATTTGCCTTCCGGTAGGCATCGCACAGGATTCTTAATTGTTCATCTGTTAAAGCAGGTGTATTTGGATAGATCATTTTTGCCCTCCCCATTTATTACATTTTATTTCAGAAAAAGATTGCGTCAAGAGCATGAAAATTCGTGCAAGATATGAAAACGGAGTAAGATAAGACACAGAGAAAAGTGAGGGTGACGGTAATGAAAGTCGTTTTGATTCCCGGTGACGGGATTGGACCTGAGATTGCACAGAGTGTGCAGACGGTTTCAGATGCCCTGCATACAGGCATCGTCTTTGAAACATATCAGGCTGGTGCTGACTACTATCAGAAAAGCGGAAAACTGATGCAGGACGGCCTGTATGAGGCAATTGAGCAGGCAGGCTATGCCCTGAAGGGACCAACGGCAACGCCGATCGGAACAGGCTTCCGTTCAATCAATGTGCAGATCCGTCAGCATTTTTCGGCTTATGCGAATCTGCGCCCTGTCCATAACATGCCCGGTGTAAAGACAAGATATGATAATGTGGATCTGGTCATTGTACGTGAAAATACAGAAGATCTGTATCGCGGCATTGAATACATGTATGATGCAGATACTGCCCATGGCATCAAGGTGATCACCAGAGAAGGATCTCTGCGGATTGCACGGTTTGCTTTTGACTATGCCCGCAGCCATCACCGCCATAAGGTGACATGTGTACACAAGGCAAATATCATGAAGCTGACCGATGGCATGTTCCGGGAAGCGTTCTATCAGGCGGCAAAAGACTATCCGGATATCGAAGCCAATGATGTGATTGTCGATGCCTTCTGCATGAAGGTTGTCACGGATCCATCACAGTTTGATGTTGTGGTCAGTGAAAATCTCTATGGCGATATCATCAGTGATCTATGTGCCGGTCTTGTCGGCGGCCTTGGTTTTGCGCCAAGTGCCAATATCAGTGATACGGTCAAAGTATACGAAGCAGTTCATGGCTCAGCACCGGATATCGCCGGTAAGGATCTTGCCAATCCATGTGCGATTCTGATGGCACTGGGAATGCTGCTGGAAGATGCCGGTATGGATGACAAAGCACAACTGCTGAAGAACGCGATCAGGGATCTGCTGGAAGAAGGTACATACCGCACAAGGGACCTGGGCGGTACAGCTGGCACAAAAGCCTTTACCAAAGCACTTGCAGAAAGGATTGAGAGTGGAAAATGAAACTGATTGACAAGGGTGTTGTCATTGAACATGGCAGACCTGTAATAAAAGAACCTGATGACCAAAACGAAGCAGTCAGGAAAACCATTGCCGCAAAGATTCTGCGTGAGCATGATGACCATCAGGATCCATCGCTGCTGCATATCCGCTTCGACTCCCTGACATCTCATGATATTACCTACGTTGGCATCATCCAGACAGCGCGTGCTTCCGGCATGAAGAGTTTCCCGGTGCCATATGTTCTGACCAACTGCCACAATACGCTGTGTGCAGTCGGAGGCACGATCAATGAAGATGATCACCAGTTTGCCCTGTCTGCTGCCCATAAGTACGGCGGTATCTATGTCCCGCCTGGACTGGCTGTCATTCACAGCTATAACCGTGAAATGATGTCAGGCTGCGGCAGAATGATTCTGGGATCAGATTCCCACACAAGATATGGTGCCCTTGGCACAATGGGAATCGGAGAAGGCGGCGGTGAACTGGCAAGACAGCTTGTCAACTGCCGCTATGAACTCAAGATGCCGGAAGTGGTGCTTGTCTATGTCCATGGCAAAGTGAAACCAGGCATTGGACCGCACGATGTTGCGCTTGCTCTGTGCGGGGCAGTCTATGCCAATGGCTTTGTCAAAAACAGAGTCATGGAATTTGCCGGCCCGGGCATTGCCTCATTGTCACAGGAATTCCGCAATGGCATCGATGTCATGACAACCGAAACAACGTGTCTTTCATCAATCTGGGAAACCGATGACAAGACAGCGGACTATTTTGCAAGACACGGCCGGCCTGAGGCATATAAGCCGCTGCGCATCGAAGATGGTGCGTATTACCAGCGCTGCATTGATCTGGATCTGGATGAAATCACCTCCATGATTGCACTGCCGATGCATCCATCCTATGCACTGCCAATCAAAGAGCTCAAACGCGACCCATACAAGTATCTGCAGGAAGCACAGGACAGGGCAAACAAGCAGCTCAATGGTGCTGTGAAGATGGATCTTGTTTCCCACATTGATGACCAGGAAAGAATTCATGTCGATCAGGGAATTATTGCCGGCTGTTCCGGCGGCACATATGAAAACATTTATGAAGCTGCTGAGATACTGGCCGGACATGATACCGGCTGCGGTGAATTCCGGCTTTCCGTATATCCGGATTCCATGCCAGTGTATAAAGGACTTGTTGAAAATGGTGCCGTGGACAAGATCATCACGGCCGGCGGCATCTTCCGTGAAGCATTCTGCGGACCATGCTTTGGGGCAGGGGAAACACCTGCCAATGGTGAATTCTCCATCCGCCATACGACCCGCAACTTCCCGAACCGTGAAGGCTCCAAGCCAACCGAGGGCCAGCTTGCTTCCGTCGGCCTGATGGATGCACGCTCCATTGCAGCAACGGCAGTGCATCAGGGCATTCTGACTGCGGCGGATGAAGAAATCTCTGCAGCACCTGCCATTCAGCCATATACATTCGATGGATCTATTTATACAAAACGCGTGTATAACGGCTGGCAGAAAGCAGACCCTGCCTACCAGCTGCGGTTTGGGCCAAACATCAAAGACTGGCCGCAGCAGCCGGCATTAAAAGACAGCCTGCTTGTAAAGGTTGTCAGCCACCTGGATGATCCGGTTACCACAACAGATGAACTGATTCCAAGCGGAGAAACGTCTTCCTTCCGCTCCAATCCGGAACGTCTCGCACAGTTTACCCTGTCAAGAAGAGATCCGGACTACGTCAGCCAGGCCAGGCAGATCAGAAATGATCCGTCTGCTTCTGAGATTCAAAACGTCCTTTCTGCCTTTGCCCAGCACGGCATTCATGTTGATCCTGCCGGGTTGAGCATTGGTTCTGCCATTTATGCCAGAAAGCCAGGAGATGGTTCTGCCCGCGAACAAGCTGCCTCCTGTCAAAGAGTACTTGGCGGCGCAGCTAATTTTGCAAAAGAGTATGCGACCAAGCGTTATCGCTCCAACTGTATCAACTGGGGCATGATTCCGTTTGTTACAGATGCCGGGACACAGCTGCCAAAGGGCGCGTGGGTGCTGATCACAAATGTCCGTCAGGCACTGCTGCAGAATCTGCCATATCAGGTATGGGTATGGCAGAATGAAAAGGTGGATCCGCTGACAGTGGAAACAGGCGATCTCAGTGAAGATGAAAGAGAGATCCTGGCAGATGGCTGCCTGATCAACTATTACCGCAGTCTTCATGAAAAACAGCATGCTGAATAGTCTATAATAAAGGACAGGAGAACTGTCCTTTTTATGTTGACTGTTGGATTGATCACTGCACACATCGCTTTGTTTATTTTCTGGATGCTTGATCTGCATCACAAGTACCATGGCAGCCGCCGCTGGTCAAAGGGACTGCTGATGCCATGCACCGCCCTGATTTATGTCCTGTTCTGCTTACTGCTGCATCATCATCCAGATCTTTTCCTGCTGTGTGGACTGATGGCAGGGTGGATTGGTGATCTGTTTCTGTTAAAGGACGATGATCCCCATTTTGTGGTTGGCCTTGTTTCTTTTCTGCTTGGCCATGTGTTTTACAGCATTCATTTCCTGCATGTCATCCAGCCATCTCATGTCCCGGCCCTGGTATTTCTTTCACTGCCGGTCTATGCAGCCTATGCCTGCATGATCATGCGCGGATTGTGGCCTGGCATGGAGAAGAAGCTGCATCTGTCATGTGTCATCTATCTCTGTGTCATTGCTTTCATGTCGTTTTGTGCTTTGTGCAGCCTGAGCGTGCATCCCTCTGCTGGTTCTGCTCTGGCCTTTGTGGGATCGATCATCTTTGTCATCTCCGATACGCTGGTTGCGTGGGAGCGTTTTGGCAATCCCGATATCCATGGCGTCATGGAAACCTATGTGCCCGCCCAGTATATGATCATGCTTGGCATCCTGCTTGCATAAAAAAAGAATGCCATCAGGCATTCAGCTCAGGAAACAGGAAGGCAATCATCTCCGGGACAATCGTTTCCCAGGTGGCTTCATTATGGCCGCCATTGACAATAATGCGGTTATGCACAAGACAGCCATGATCCGCAAAGGCATTGGAAAGATCCATCAGCCTGGAAATCATTTTCATCTCTGTCTTTCTGCTTTTGACCTCTTCCGCACCAAAGGAGCGGTAAATACGTGTCTTTGGATTAATCGTTGAAGTCCTGATCAAGGACAGGCTGCGTTTATAGGCAAACTCGGTTGCCGGTGATATGCAGGCAAACTTACTGTAGACATCTGAATAGCGGGCTGCCATGTAATCTGCCATCAGGCCGCCCATCGAGGAACCGCCGATTCCAACATGATTCCGGGCACTGCTGACCCGGTACCGCTTTTCAATTGCAGGCTTGAGGACATTCACAAACCATTCTGCTGTGATATCACCTTTTTTCTGCGTATCTTCCCAGCCTTTGATCTTCACGGGCTTGAAAGGGCAGTATTCATCCATGCGGCCATTGCCGATGTGATTGCAATCCTGTCCGACAACAATCAGATCCAGTCCAGATTTGTCGAGATACTCGCGGATGCCCCAGCATTTGCCATAGGTTGCGACTTCATCAAAAAACAGATTATGACCGTCAAACATATACAGTACCGGATACTTCTTATGTGATGATGCATAGGAAGCAGGCAGATAAACCCAGATTTTACGCGGTGACTGTGTAAAAGGGGCAATGTCCAGTGAAAATTCTTCAACGGTTCCCATGGCGTTCACCCATCCATTTGATCCGGCTTTCCGTGCCGTTTTTGATGCGGATCAGATTTGCCTTGTGGCGGTATGTGATCAACAGCCAGAGAATCAGCAGGCATATAAAGACAAGAATATGACTGCGGTTGACAATCAGACTTGTGATGGTTTCAATGCCAACTGCTGAAATGGAAGAAATCGAAACAATCCTGGTGAAATACAGAATGGCAAAGAACAGAATGATCGGCCAGAAGAAGTTCCAGAACCAGGCGTGGGTAATGAAGACGGTAATGCCAAGGAAGTAGCCATAGGCTGTGGCGACGGCTTTGCCGCCCTTGAACTGGGCAAAGACCGGGAAGCAGTGGCCGATGGCACAGGCCAGTCCCGCCAGCAGAATGGCACTTGGATCAATCATGCTGGCAATCCACATGGAAATAAAAGCTTTAAAGGCATCCAGAAGGGTAACGGATATCGCTGCCGGCTTGCCAAGAACACGGCCGGCATTTGTGCCGCCAATATTGCCAGAGCCTTCCTTTCGGATATCTTTGTGATAAAATACTTTGCCGATGACAAGGCCCCAGGGGATCGAGCCGAACAGGTAGCTGATGAGTATGACAAGAAATACTTTCATATTGCGACCTCCGACAGACATTTTATCATACTGGGGTGGCGGCTGGGATTCATTCTGTGATGGTTGAAGTGCCGTGGTATGATATTGGCATTGTCAGCACAGAACGCGTGATACAATCCATATGTTTGAAGTGAGGAAGATATGACAAGAAAATACGAAGATGACAGCATACAGATTCTGACCGGACTGGAACCGGTCAGAAGGCGCCCGGGCATGTATATTGGCTCTACGGATGCCCATGGCCTTCATCATCTGATCTGGGAAATTGTGGATAATGCCGTCGATGAAGCAATCAACGGCTATGGCAAAAAGATTACGATCACACTCGAGAAGGATGGATCCTGTACCGTGGCAGACGAAGGACGCGGCATGCCGATCGGCACCCATCCCAGCGGCAAAAATACGCTGGAAGTCATTTTTACCGTGCTGCATGCCGGCGGCAAGTTCACAAGCCAGGGTGGATACAAGACAGCCGGCGGCCTGCATGGCGTCGGTGCCTCTGTTGTCAATGCCCTCAGTGAGTGGCTCACCGTCGAAGTGGCACATGATGGCGAGCTGGTCCGTATGAAGTTTTCCAAAGGTGGTTCTGTGGTAGGACATTTGGAAAAGCTTGGCAAGACCAAACGCTCCGGTTCGATCGTGCGCTTCAAACCGGATCCCACCATCTTTCAGACTGTAGATTTCAAATTTGATGTCGTGGCTGAAAGAGCAAGGGAAGAAGCCTTTCTATTGTCAGGCATCACGATCGAAGTGGAAGACAAGCGGCCCCATCGGGAAGCCAAAGAAGTGTTCTGCTATCAGGATGGTCTGATCTCATTCCTGGACTATCTGCATGAAGACAAGGAAGTGCTCATGCCACCGGTAAAGTTCTCCGGTGATTCTCAGGGAATCCATGTGGATGTGGCATTTCAGTATAATGATGGCTACCAGGAAAACACATATTCCTTTGTCAACCTGGTGCGTACGCCTGACGGCGGTACACATGAAGTTGGTTTCAAGACTGCGTTCACCAAGGCCGTCAACGACTTTGCCAGAAAATACGGCCTGCTGAAAGAACGTGACAAGAACCTGGAAGGCTCCGATGTGCGGGAAGGCCTGACGACAATTCTTTCTGTGTCCATTCCGGAGGAAATTCTGCAGTTTGAAGGCCAGACCAAAGGCAGACTTGGCACACCGCAGGCAAAGAGTGCCGTGGATGATGTCGTTTCAGCCAAGCTTGCTTTCTGGCTGGAAGAAAACCGCAGCCAGTCAGACATGCTGGTGCGCAAAATGATGAAAGCAGCCCAGGCCAGGGAAGCTGCCCGCAAGGCCCGCGATGATGCCCGCAAAGGCAAACGCTCCTCACGTCAGGAAAGAGTCCTTTCTGGCAAACTGGCACCTGCCCAGACCAAAGATACCTCCATCAAAGAATTGTTCCTGGTTGAGGGTGATTCTGCCGGAGGCTCTGCCAAACAGGGCAGAGATTCCCGCTATCAGGCTATTCTGCCTCTGCGTGGAAAGGTTCTGAACACAGAAAAATGCACGATGCAGGATATTGAGAAAAATGAAGAGCTCAATACCCTGATCTATACACTTGGCGCTGGTGTTGGTGCTGACTTTGACTGGCAGGAGAGCAACTACAACAAAGTCATTATCATGACCGATGCGGATGATGATGGCTCCCATATCCAGATTCTGCTGCTGACCTTCTTTTACCGCTATATGCGGCCATTGGTGGAACATGGCATGGTATACATTGCCCTGCCGCCGCTGTATAAAGTCACAAAAGGAAAGCAGAGCACTTACTGCTACAGTGACGATGAGCTGGATGCACTGCGCAGAAAACTTGGCAAGTGTGAGATTCAGCGGTACAAGGGACTTGGTGAAATGAATGCAACCCAGCTGTGGGAGACAACCATGGATCCGGAAAGCAGAACACTGATCCGGGTTGGCATTGATGATAATTCCATGGCCGACAAGCGTGTTTCTGTGCTGATGGGTGACAAAGCGGAGAAGCGCCGCAAATGGATTGAGGATAACATTTCATTTACGCTGGAAGATAACTTCAAGGTGGAGGAGTAATGGCAAAGAAGAAAAAAGTAGAAGACAAGACCAGATACATTCCGGAACTGCTTGAAGATATCATGGGCAGTGGTTTTGGCCGCTATGCCAAGTACATCATTCAGGAACGTGCTTTGCCGGATGCCAGAGATGGTCTGAAACCTGTACAGCGGCGTATTCTGTATGCCATGTATCATGATGGCAATACCTGGGATCATGCGTACCGCAAGTCAGCCAAAACGGTTGGTCTTGTGATTGGTAACTATCATCCCCATGGTGATACATCGGTTTATGATGCCATGGTGCGTATGTCGCAGGACTGGAAGGTGCGGCTGCCGCTGATTGATATGCATGGCAACAACGGCTCCATTGATGATGACCCGGCTGCGGCTATGCGTTATACCGAGGTGCGTCTTGCCAAGGTTACCCAGGTCATGGAAGATGATCTGGACAAAGATACTGTGGAGATGGCACCGAACTTTGATGATACTGAGAATGAGCCAACCGTACTGCCAGTGCCTTTTCCGGTCATGCTTGTCAATGGTGCAACCGGCATCGCTGCCGGTTATGCCACCAACATGCCGCCCCACAACCTGGGGGAAGTCGTGGATGCGGCCATATACCGTCTGAATAACCCGGACTGCACACTGGATGATCTGATCGAGATTATTCCCGGTCCTGATTTTCCTACCGGCGGTATTGTGCAGGGTGCCAAAGGAATCAAGGAAGCGTTTGCGACCGGCAGAGGCAGAATCGTGGTACGGGGCAAATGCCAGATCGTCGATGCAAGAACATGTCAGCAGATCGTCATCACAGAGATTCCGTATGAAGTGATCAAGGCACAGCTTGTTAAGAAAATAGATGAAATCCGTCTGTCCAGAGACATTGACGGCATCATGGATGTCCGCGATGAATCTGACCGCAATGGTCTGCGCATCGTGATTGATGTCAGCAAGGATGTCGATGCTGAAATGGTATTGAATTATCTGTACAAGAACACAGATCTGCAGATTTATTACTCCTACAACAATGTTGCCATCATTGACAAGCGGCCGGTACAGGTTGGACTGATCGGCCTGCTGGATGCTTTTATCGCTTTCCGCAGAGAAGTTGTGCTGCGCCGCTCTCACTATGAGCTTGACCGCATGGAAGCCAGATGTCATATCATCGAAGGACTGATGAAAGCAGTCTCGATCCTGGATGAGATTATCCGTATCATTCGTGCTTCCCGTGATAAAGCAGATGCGAAGAAGAACCTCATGGCTTCCTTCGGCTTTGATGAGCCGCAGGCAGAAGCCATTGTGTCACTCCGCTTGTACAGATTGAGCAATACAGACATCGTGCAGCTGCGCCAGGAGTTTGCCGAGCTTGTCAACCAGATTGAAGATACCAAGGCCATCATTGAGAACCCGGCGATGCTGAATGCTGTGATTGTCAGAGAACTGCGGGAAGTGAAGAAGGAATATGACGATCCTCGCCGTACCGTCATTGAGGATGAAGTATCACAGCTTGTCATTGACAAGACTTCCATGATTGCCAATGAGACCGTTGTTGTCACTGTTTCAAGAGACTCGTACATCAAGCGTGTATCTCTGCGCTCCTACCGTGCCGTGCAGGATCAGCCGACCGGTCTGAAGGAAGGCGATATGCTGGTGGGCACCATGCAGTGTGATACTGTTGATACACTGCTGCTGTTTACAATCCATGGCAACTATGCCTGCCTGCCGGTATGGCAGATTGAAGAGGGCAGATGGAAGGATATCGGCATGCATCTGAATAAAGTGGTCCGTATTGAAGGCGATGACAAGATCATTGCGGCGATCCTGGTCAAAGACTTCCATACCTATGCTTCCATTGTGACAGTTTCCAGCGGCGGCTATATCAAGAAGACGCCGGTATCTCTGTTCAAGGTGGACCGCAATTCCAAAGTGATGCCATGTATGAATATTGGTGCAGAAAGCCAGCTTCTGGATGCCTTCTGCGTATATGAAAATGACAAGCTGGCAATGGTATCCAGGCAGGGCTATGCCTATCAGTTCAGTGTTGATCAGATTCCATCCACCGGCATCCGCAGCAAGGGTGTCAAGGCGATGTCCTTTGGCCAGAAAGATGCACTTGCATATGGATGTGCCGTGCATCCGGGATGCCACACTGTGCTGTTTGCCACGACAATGGGCGGTCTCAAGCGTATCAAAATAGAAGAGATTGCAGAACTTTCAAGACCTGCCCGCGGCAGTCTGATCTGCAAGAAGAACAAAACCAATCCATCTGTGCTGTACCGTAACATGGCCGTGGATGCCGGCAGTACCATCCGTTTCACGGATCCGGCGGTGCATGAAATACCGGCATCGGAGATCCCGCTGAAAAAGAATGATACTGGTTTCAGCCAGACTGTGGATCTGCATCCGGGCTTCCTGATTCAAAAAGGAATTGAAGAGTGCCGCATCATCGATTATCCTGAAGGGGAACAACAGGATGTCCATGATGATGTGGAGAAGATCAGCCTGTTTGATGACGGAGTCAAAAATGGGTAACCAATTTCATCCGGATTTCTATATTCAGAATATGAGCAGTATTGATCCTGCCAGGCTCAAAGCACGCGGAATCCGTCTGGCTGTTATTGATATGGACAATACGCTGATTCCTTCCTGTGAAATGGTTGTGCCTGCACAGGCTCACCGTTTCATTGATGCCTTGCGCAAAGAAGGAATCATGCCGGTTGTTGTTTCCAACAATGTGTCCAGAATCACCCGCAGCCGCTGTGAGCAGCTGCAGATTGCCTGCTATCCTTTTTCGCTGAAGCCGCTGCCACGTGGATTCAGGAAAGTATTGCGCAGGTATCACTGCAGCCCGCAGGAAACAGCTGTGATCGGTGATCAGATTCTGACGGATATCTTTGGCGGCAACCATATGGGCATGCTGACGATTCTGGTTGATCCGCTGTCTGAAAAAGATCATATATTTGGCAGAATGAACCGCATGATGGCAGGCATTCTGCAGCATCTGGACCATCACATTCCACAAAGAGGAGAATATTATGGCAAATTGTAAGGGATGCGGCATCACACTGCAGTATGATGACCCATCCGCCCCGGGCTATACCCCGAAAAAAGACAGCGAATACTGCCAGCGCTGCTTCCGCTTGATGCATTATGATGACCTGACGGTTTCCATGCGCAAAGGCATTGATCCTGATACGGTTCTGGATAGAATTGCTTCCATGAACGCGCTTGTTCTGTGGGTGGTGGATCTGTTTGACTTTGAGGCCAGCCTGATTCCATCATTGAACAGGCGCATCAATACAGATGACATCATCATGGTGGCCGCAAAGCGCGATATTCTGCCGGATACACTGAATCATGAAAAGGTTGCCAGGTTTGTGTTTGCCAGACTGAAGGAAGAGGGCATTCACATCAAGGGATTGATTCTGACTTCCCGCCTGCATGGGCAGGGTGTGCAGGAAATCAAAGATGCCGTGAATATGTATGCCCATGGTCGTGATGTTGTTGTCATGGGCAGGGCAAATGCCGGCAAGAGTACACTGCTCAACAATATGCTTGGCAAGACTCTGCTGACTAGTTCCCGCTATCCCGGTACAACCCTTGATTTCAACCGTCTGGAAATTGATGGACAGACATACATTGATACGCCGGGTATTGAAATCACCGGCAGTATCCTGATGGATGTCAGGGAAGAAGACCTCAAGACCATTCTGCCTGCCAGAACCATCAAGCCGCAGATTTACCAGGTGAACAGGGATCAGTCATTCATCATCGGCGGCCTGGCCCGCTTTGATGTACTTGGCTGTGATCATGCCACTGCAGTATTCTATCTGTCGGATGGCCTTGGAATTCACCGCTGCAAGGCAGACCATGCCCAGGAACTGTTCGAAAAACATTATGGTGAATTATTTGTGCCGGTGCCGCTGCAGAAGAAATTCCGCACAGTGTCTTCTGGCAAGCATATGGCCAAGATGGATGTCGTGATCGGCGGTCTTGGCTGGATGTGTGTTTCCGGACAGATGGACGGGGTGCGCGTCATGGCACCTGATGATGTGAATGTAACGTTTAGAAAGGCGATGCTGTAATAAGATGCTGAATGGAAAACAGAAATCCTATCTGCGCTCTCTGGCGCAGACAGAGCGGGCAATCTTTCAGATTGGCAAAGATGGCCTCAGTGATACACTCATTGATACGGTTGGCAAAGCGCTGAAAGCAAGAGAACTTGTCAAGATCAGTGTATTAAAGACATGTCCGAATGATGATCTGAAAGAACTTGCGTTTGATCTGGCCATGCATACAAAAAGTGAGGTTGTGCAGATCATTGGCCGTACCATCATTCTGTATAAGAAGGCAAAGGAGCCGGTGATCCTGCTGCCATGAAGAAAGCTGTATTGATCTGTCCCTTTGATCCCATCACTTCTTCTGAGCTGGACTATGCCAAGCATCTTGTCAAAAAGCATGGGCTTTCCACACTCTTTCTGGTGCCGTTTGGCAATGGCATATGCACCATGGCTGAAAGAAGAAAGATGCTGGAAACAGCCATAGCGCCTTACAGGCATCTGGAACTGTGTGATCAGGTACGCAAGGAAGATAAAGTCTATTCGTATGATGATGCAGAAAAAGATGAAGAGAAGGTTCGTACCGGCAGTTTCTTTCTGGCACCTAAAGCTGTCCGCCAGATCATGAATGAAAACGGCTGGTACTATGAGTGTGTTGCCAGGGCGAACTGCAAGCCGCACCGCTATACACATTCCGTGGGGGTCGCGAAAACAGCCAGAACCATTGCCATTGCCCATCATATGGATCCTCTTGAAGCATACAAGGCAGGCCTGCTGCATGATGTAACCAAGGCATGGTCCGATGCGAAAAGCAGAAAGGTCATTGCCAGAGATATGCCAGAGTGGCTTACGATGTCGCCAAAGATCTGGCACAGCTATACAGCGGTTGTTTTCTGCCGCCAGCAGCTTGATCTGCATGATGATCGCATCCTGCATGCCATAGCTCATCATACGCTGGGAGATGGCCAGAGCGATCTGGACAAGGTGCTGTATATTGCGGATAAGATTGAGCCGGGACGCGGCTATGACACAACCAAGGAAATGAATCTTGCCCTGCAGGATCTGGATCAGGCTGCGGCATTAATCATGCAGGAATCAAAGGCATACAGGGAAGAAAAGGAGGGCTTGGATGTCTGAGCTTTTGGATTTAACAGTAAAAACGCTGAGCGATAAGCTTGCTAAGGATATTGTCACGGTTGATATGAGAGCTGTATCACCGTATACGGATGCATTTGTCATTGCCACTGCTGCCAATGTACGCCAGGCAAATGCCCTGGCTGACTATGTGCAGGATGCAGCTGAAAAGCAGGGATATGAAGTCAAAAGCAGAGAAGGAACTTCCGGCAGTACATGGGTGCTGCTGGATCTTGGTGAAGTGGTCGTTCATATCTTTACCGAAGAGACAAGAAAGCAGTACCGTCTGGAGGAACTGTGGGCGGATCAGCCGCAGCAGCGCTATGAAAGCTGAGTCAGTTTTTTGGTTATGAAGTGGTATCAGGAACGTTTTGTTTCACACCGTGACTGGATTCTGGACCATCTCGAGCTGCTGGATCTGTCTGCCCAGGAGGCAGTTCTTGTCCTGGTGATTGATTTCAACAATGAAAAAAGGATTCCCGTCACCATGGAGAGCCTGGCTGCCAAGACGAAGATGAAAAAGGAAGAAGTGGATGAAGCTGTTTCTCTGCTGTGTGCCAGAAAGTATCTGGAAATCAAGGTCAGCCGCAGCGGGGTTGTCTGGAGTCTGGATGGTTTGTTTGAGGCAGATACCGCCAAAGAGGCAGGATTGATGGATGCGTCGCTGTTTGATGCGTTTGAGACAGAATTCGGCCGCACACTGAATCCAAGAGAAATGGAAAAGATCAGTGAGTGGAACCGGACCATTGACAAGCGGCTGATCCTGTATGCTTTGCGGCAGGCCAGTGCCTACCAGCAGCTGTCCATTGCCTATGTTGACAAGATTCTTTCTGACTGGCAGAAGAAAGGCATGACCGCTGAGAAGATGGAATGGGAGCTGTCACACTGATGGAACATATGACGCCAGTAGAAATTCTGGATGAAATGGGAAAACTGTTTCCCAATGCACGCTGTGAGCTTGCTCATGAGGACAATTATCAGATGGCAGTGGCAGTGGTGCTGTCTGCCCAGACAACCGATGCATCGGTAAACCGGGTTACACCTGCGCTGTTTGCCAAATATCCGGATGTCTATGCGCTGGCCAATGGCAGTCTGGATGAGATTGCGGACTGTATCAAGTCGCTTGGCCTTTACCGCAATAAGGCAAGATCCATACAGGGCATGGCCAAAGGCATCGTGGACCGCTTTGACGGCAAAGTACCGGATAATATGAGGGATCTGACTTCTCTGCCAGGGATTGGCCGCAAATGTGCCAATGTCATTCTGTCAGAATGCTTCAATGTCCCGGCTCTAGCAGTAGATACCCATGTCAACCGCATTGCCAAAAGACTGGGCCTTGCCAAAGCAGATGACAGCCTGATGGATGTGGAACGCAAACTGAAACGCAAGATCCCTCGTGACAGATGGATTCAGGCCCATCACCAGATGATCTTCTTTGGCCGCTACCTCTGCCATGCCCAGCACCCGGCATGCAAGCAGTGTCCCTTTACAGGCATCTGTCTGTATCTTCGCAAGAAAGCAAAATGAGCAAATGAAAGGCTTCCAGACAGGAAGTCTTTTTTCATGCACAAAAAAACTCCTCTGGCTGTATGCCAGGGGAGTCTGGAATCAGTCTGCCGTTAATCCGCAATCACGGTAATTGTGCAGCTGCTGAAGGCACTGCGCTTGAGCTTCTGCCCGGTCACATCATTGCCGGATCCATCCGAAATGGTTACCTGACCAACCGTTTCCTTGCCATCTGTATGTTCTTCTGAAATCTTCTTCACACTGAGGCCATTGGTCTGCAGCCATGCTTTGATTTCATCATAAGTACCAGATGTCGGCAGGGTAAACTTGGCTTCCGGTGAGGTAAAGGTTGTACATACCTGCTGGCCGTCACCGCCAAGCTTCTCATAGCCATAATAGCCGCAGACCTGTGTTTCCGTCTCCGGTTCCAGATTGTCAATTGCCTGTGTATAGTTTTCCGAAGAAGTCGCAATCTCAGCCAGCTTATTGCCATTCTGCGATACCGTTGCCTTGTACTGAATCGGTCCGTATACCCATGAATAATCAAACATGCGTGTACCGGTCGCCGCCTTGATGACAGTATTGCCATCTTTCAGTGAGATGTCCTTGGTCCCTGAAGCAACGGTCAGCCTGCTTGTATCTGGATACGCTGCCCAGTTGAACTGGACCGTATTGTCATCATCCGCCATTGAAGCAGTGAAGCTGGAAAGATCAGAGATCGAGCTTGCCTTTTCCGGATCAGCGAGTGTCTCATAGCCTTTCTTGACATAGCCGGTGGTGATGTACTTGCTGTCCATACCGTCAATTGTCTTGACATATGGGAAGACACCTTTGATATGGGTAATCTCAACAACATCATCTGGCTTGGTCAGATCAGCAGGGGCAGAACCATCTGAATACATCGTATCCAGCAGATCAGAACAGATCTTGCCCGGAATATTCAGGCTGTCCCAGGCATCCGTGAAGTAGGATGTCTCATTGGCATCGGCTTTATCAAAACCATTCCACGCGGCAATTGTATATTCACTGGTCGCACACGTCATCCACTTGTCTTTCCGCGCACCCTCCGGAATGCCATATTCCAGACCGGCATCGCCATAGTCAGAAGTGCCCGACTTGGCAAATGTCTGATAATCACGCTTCAGGATCTGCGCATAGTTGTACTCAGAAGAATTGACAACTTTGTTCATCATGTATGCGGACAGATACGCAGCCGCATCAGAGAGAACCTGCTTTGGCTGATAAGCATCCAGGTCAGATACCGTGATCGGATCCTGGAAGCCGGAACGGTAAGTGATGCCTGTAATGCAGTGCGGCTTGATGTACTTGCCGCCGTTATACAGCATGGATGTTGCACCGGCGATCTCTTCCGGATTGGTTGTGAACTGGTTGCCGCCAATCGCCCAGGACAGATCAAATGTACTGGCACTGTATTGTGAGAAGCCAAGTGACTGGAAATAATCTTCAACGGTATTCATACCGACTTTGGAAATTTCTTCCTGCAGAGCCTGAATGGCAGGCGTATTCAGGGAAGTCTGGATCGCATATTCCAGTGTGACATCACCATGGTAAACACCGTCAAAGTTCTGGAATACCCATGAACTGGAACCAACAGGTTTATCGGTAACCACATGACTGGTTGCCCAGCCCAGATATTCAAAGGCAAGGGCATAGGAGAAGAACGGTTTTACACAGGATCCAGGGTTGTGATAAGCACTGGTTGCATGGTTCAGCAGCATTGCCGAATTGCTTGTCGTGTAGTTGCGGCCGGCGCCAATGGCAATGATTTCACCGGTGCTGTTATTGATAGTGATGAAGCCGACCTCCATGTTGTCGCTTGGATAGGCGATGCTATCGACATTGCCGGCACAGATCTGATAGCTCTCATTCTGCACATCAGGAGCCATGGCTGTCTGAATATCCATGGCAATGGTCAGCGGATCCTGACCGGTAATGGTCTGTGCTTCCGTCAGAACCTGATCGATATATGCCTGGTTCGGATCGGCATCGGATGATGCTGTATCCTGACTGTGATCATACAGCAGATCTTCTACCTTGATACTCTTGGCAAGATCATGTTCTTCCTGAGTGATGTAGCCATGCCGCAGCATCATATCCAGCACCTGATTGCGCCGCTGGGTGGAATAGTCGAGATAATTCATCGGATCATAGTAGTAAGGAGAATTGATGATGCCGGCCAGCAGGGCACTCTCAGCAAGATTCAGCTGGGTGATACGCTTGTTGAAGTAATACTCTGCTGCTTTTTCAACACCGCGGATATTGCCCGAACCCCCGAAGTTCATCTTGTTCAGATACAGCTCAAAGATTTCCTTCTTGCTGGCCTGCTTCTCCAGCTCCATTGCCAATGCAATCTGCTGCACCTTGTATTCAATATCACGGTTGGCAGTTGTGGAACCATCATCGGTAAAGAAGTAAGTCAGCTTGACCAGCTGCATCGTGAAGGTTGATCCACCCTGAGAGGCAGAACCGCTCTTCAGATTGCGCACGGCACTTGCGGCAAATCTTGCCACATCGAAGCCATTGTGCGTAAAGAAACGGGAGTCCTCAATCGAAAGGAAGGCATCAATCAGAGATTCCGGAATCTCATCATACGTGATATTCTCACGCAGCGTCTGGCCAACGTCGGAAATCTGGTTGCCGTCCTTGTCAAAGATCCGGGTCGATTCCTGCGAATACAGTTCCTCAATATTCAACGTCGGTTTGTCTTTGAGCATGGCATTGACCGTCACAATCCCGGCCGTGCCAATCACTGCCTCAAAGCCAACCAGCACCGCCAGCAGCACGGTAAGAAAGCTGAACCAGTCAAACTTCTTTTTCTGGATGTGCATATTTGGATCTTTCTCTTTCTTTTTTCTCATGTCGTACTCCTTTTACTGAAATAGAGCCTGTCTACAATCTGCAGATAATCAACAGGCTTTGTATACGAAGAAGGAATCAGATAACATTCCTTCACAAACCATGCATGGGGGATAGAAGAACGGTCTGCCCGGTGAAGATAGGACAGAAACGATTCAGCTGGACAATAGAACGTCTCATTCAGCCGTACAAAGCGCACAATCACAAAGGCAATGGCACCATGGCGCAGCACGGCTTCCAGATGTGAAATCTGGTGGGGATGAATACTCTTCAAAGGAAACGCTGTCAGCAGCTGATTGTCCTTGGCTTCAAAGTCAATGTACTTGCCCTTGTAGATGCCGTTGTAGTCAGTTGTACTTGGCAGCTTGAAGTATGCCTCGGTAATTTTGGCAGCTGAGCGGCGGGGATAATCCACATGGACAATCGTCACCGGCGTCGGCTTTTTATAAATCACTGCCTGATCACAGGCAAGATACGTTTTATTCGTCAGATTGATCTCTTTTTCAAGCTCCATGCCACGGTCACTGGCAGAAATCTTACGGGCATCTGCTGCCATCGTGGACACAGGCTTTTTGCCATTTGGATAATTAATCATGTCTTATATCAGCCACCAAAAAGATTATACAAGTGTTCACATAATTAAGAAAGAAAAGAAAATATCGTGAAAGATGAATCAGAAAACACATTTTCATGTCAGAGAAAAAGCTGTCAGTGATCATACTGATTACTGGCAGCCGGATTGACAACGATCAGCAAACAAGAACATAAATCAGGTTATTCTTTGGTTTTGCCATCAGACTTTTGATCTGGAAAGATCAGTCTGACCAGAACAGTAAGAGCAATCGAAAACGTGGAAAGCATCAGTCCTTTTTTTATCCCAAAGAGGAGTGCTCCTAACGCAAACATGGCGGCAAATAAGACAATATATCTGGTTAGAACATGCATCCGATAAATGTTCCTCCTAATACAACGATTGCCTGCTTAATGTCCGTGATTAGCATCACTTTAGCTTGAGCAGCTGTAAATCCTGCAGTATATACGATGCATCCGGCTAATTTATTGGACCAGTCCGGTCTGGATGAATGCTCTTTGTAATCAAGCCAAGCCCGGCAGCTTTTCGCATTTGAAAATCCGTAGTTCCAATAGTAATTGCATCCGTCTACTCCCTCACCGCTTTGTGCTGAAACTGATGATGGTGTAATGGCGAATACGAGAAACAGTGACATGGTAATTGAAACAGCGATTTGCACGACTTTTTTCATTGTAATCTCCCTCAAGAATATGCTGTGCGAATATAAAATGTTGTTTCCTGATATGTCTTTACTAAGATTAGAATAAAGTAAGGCTATTAAAATGTCAATATATACACAAAAAGCATATTATACACGTTTAAATTTCTCCTTGGCTCGCAAATGTCGGATTCTTAGAAAGACATTGATTTTCTGGTGTCTGGATGCGATAATTCTATGACAGGGAGGAAATCATGCATGGCAGATAAACTGAATCTGGATCCGGTTACGATTGTCAACAAGAAATTCGGCGTTGACTTCAAGGGCTATGATCCAAATGAAGTGGATCATATGCTGGATCAGGTCATTGAAGACTATCAGACATATCAGGACATGGTTGACTCTTTGAATGCCAAAGTGGCTGATCTTGAGAAGACGAATGCATCTCTGCGTGCCCGTCTGATTGAGGTCGAAGGCAAAGAGAGGGCCAGGGATGAGGATGGCGATCCGATGATGCAGGGCGCCAGCAATGTCGATATTCTCAAGCGGTTAAGCAGGCTTGAGAATGAAGTTTTCAATAACTCTGGCAGTCAGAACCGCAAACATTGAAAGTGGAACACTCGGGCAGCCGCTGGTATTTTGCCAGAGGAAAGTCCATGCTCGCACACGCTGCGATGCGTGTAGTGTCTGTGCCGGCCGAATCAATAAGACCGGGCACCCGCAAGGGTGACGGCGGAACGGAAACCTAAGGGCTTAGGCCTATGGCGGATGTCCCCAAGGTGTCACAGTGACGAAGCCATGCTGGAAACGGCATGGGTGGAACGCGATAAACCCCGCAGGCGAGAAACCCAAATCAGGTAGGGGAACTTGGAAGGACGAATTGAAGTCCGGATGAGCTGCATTCGTGCAGAGATAAATGGCTGCCACCTTCCTTCGGGAAGGGACAGAACATGGCTTACAGAGTGTGAAATTTCAAGAGGGCACTGTCCCTCTTTTCTTATGTGATATACTAATTCTGTTTCTTGATGGAGGTTATATGAATTTACCAAATAAACTGACAATTGCCAGAATGGTCATGATTCCTGTCATTATTCTGGTGTACCTATTCCCCTATACCGCCTGCGGCATCCAGCCATCACACCTGATGGTCGGTTCTGTGGATCTTTCTGTGATCAATATCATCGTGCTGTTACTGTATGTCCTGGCAGCGATTACCGATGCCATTGACGGACACATTGCCCGCAGCCGCAACATGATCACAACCTTCGGCAAGTTTGCGGATCCGATTGCCGATAAGCTGCTGACAACAAGCATGTTCCTGCTGTTTGTCTCCAGAGGCATCATCCCGGTTGTACCTGTCATCATCATGGTTGCCCGTGATACGATTGTTGATGGCTGCCGCATGGTTGCCGCTACCAATGGCAAAGTCGTGGCGGCTGGCATGATGGGCAAGCTGAAAACCGTTCTGCAGATGGTTACCGTTGCCCTGGTGCTGCTGAACAATCTGCCATTTGAACTCATCGGTCTGCCAATGAGCGATATCCTGCTGTGGATGGCAGCACTTGTGTCGATGATTTCAGGCATTCAGTATTTCAATATGACCAAAGAAGACATCATGGAGTCAAAATAATTGCACATTTTTCAGGGAACTGCATGATAGAGCTGCTATATAGAAATGAAGGAGATAAGTAACAGATGACAAAAAAAGAAGAAACAGAAGCTTCCCAGGACAGCCGCCGGGATCAGCTGCTGAACGATGCTCTCAAAGCAATTGAAAAGGAATATGGCAAAGGCAGTATCATGCGGCTTGGCGATCGTGCCAATGTAGCGGTTGATGCAATTCCTTCCGGTTCCATCACTCTGGATGCTGCCCTTGGCATTGGCGGCTATCCAAAGGGAAGAATCATCGAGATTTATGGTCCGGAATCTTCCGGTAAAACAACCCTTGCCCTGCATGCCATTGCCCAGTGTCAGAAGCAGGGAGGCAGATGTGCCTTCATCGATGCTGAAAATGCCATCGATCCCCAGTATGCCAAAGCCCTTGGCGTTGATATTGATGAACTCATTCTGTCCCAGCCGGATTCCGGTGAACAGGCCCTGGATATCTGCGAAGTGCTCGTTAAGAGCGGTGCCATTGACCTGGTCGTCATTGACTCCGTTGCTGCTCTGGTGCCGCAGGCAGAACTGGATGGTGAAATGGGAGATTCTTCCGTAGGCCTGCAGGCCAGACTGATGTCCAAAGCCATGCGCAAACTGGCCGGTGCCATGAACCATTCCAATACGACTGCGATCTTCATTAATCAGCTGCGTGAAAAGGTCGGCATCATGTTCGGCAATCCGGAGACAACCCCAGGCGGCAGGGCACTGAAGTTCTATGCGTCTGTGCGGCTGGATGTACGCCGTGGGGAAGCCCTCAAAAACGGCAATGATGTCTATGGCAATGTGACCAAGATCAAGGTTGTTAAAAACAAGGTGGCGCCGCCATTCAAGACAGCTGTTGTCAATATGATTTATGGCCATGGCATTTCCCACGTGGATGAGGTGCTGAACCTGGCTGTGGAACATGACATTATTGTTAAATCCGGTGCCTGGTTCTCATACCAGAGCGAAAAGATCGGCCAGGGCTTTGCGGCCGCAAGGACATGGCTGGAAGATCATCCTGATACAATGGAACTCATCACGGATCAGATCAAGGAGATTCTTTTCCCGCATGATGAAACGGCTTCAGCAGATGCCCAAGCATTACAGAACTGACTGCATACTTGTTTGAATGAAACCGATTGCACAGTACTCTGCAGACGCACAGTGCTGTGCTTTTTCGTGCTTGTGAAACAGCGCTTTCAAAAGTATAATGACTTATGGGAGTAAATTCTCATAAGATAACAGCTAATGAAATGGAGGTCTTGTTATGAATCCCATATCGATTGCCATTTTAGCTGTGATTGCTGGTATTGTCATCGGTATCATCATTATGATGATTGTCGGCAAAATGGGGCTGGACCGTGCCAAGGAACAGTCTCATGACATTATTGAAGAGGCAAATTCCAAAGCTGAAAATACTGTCAGTCAGGCAGTCCTGTCCGGTAAGCAGCAGGTAAGTGAAATGAAACTTGCGGCTGAGAAGGAAATGAACGCAGCCAAGAGTAAAATTCAGGCGGATGAAAACCGCTTGCTGCGCCGTGAGGACAATCTGAAACTGCGTGAGGACAGCCTTGCTCAGAGGGAAAGAAAACTCAGCGATAAAACCAAGAGCGCCGATGCAAAGCTTGCAAATCTCAGCAAAATGGAGGATGAACTGCAGCAGAAGATTGATGAGCAGCTGTCAGTTCTGGAAAAGACAGCACATATGTCCCAGGACGATGCACATAAGGAACTGATGGACATTGTTGCCAAGAAGTCTGAGAAGGAAGTGGGCGAATACATTCGCGAACAGCAGGATGAAGCCGAGGCACAGGCAAGTGCCAATGCCCGCAACATCATTGCCACAGCCATTCACAGATATGCACAGGAAGAAACGATTGAGCGTACGGTATCGACCGTAACACTGCCATCAGAGGAAATGAAGGGCAGAATCATCGGCCGTGAAGGACGCAACATCAAGGCAATTGAACAGGCAACCGGCGTCGATCTGATCATCGATGATACACCGGATGTCATTACCGTATCCTGCTTTGATCCGATCCGGCGTGAGATTGCACGCCAGTCTCTGGAAACTCTCATGAAGGACGGCCGGATTCAGCCGGGCCGGATTGAGGAAGTTGTGGAAAAGACAACCCGTGATCTGGAAGACAACATCATGAAGATCGGCAATGAGACGATCTTCAAGCTTGGCATCGGCCGGATGAACAAGGAAATGATCCGTCTGGTCGGACGGCTGCGCTATCGTTACAGCTATGGTCAGAATGCTTTGCAGCATTCCATTGAAGTTGCCCAGTTTGCCGGTGTCATGGCCGCTGAACTCGGCCTCAACCAGGCTCTGGCCAAGCGTGCAGGTCTATTGCATGATATTGGCAAAGCCGTTGATTTCGAACAGGAAGGCAGCCACGTTGAGCTTGGCGCCAAATATGCCCGCAAGTATGGTGAGAATGCGATTGTCATCAATGCCATTGAATCTCATCATGGTGATACGGCACCTCAGGATATCATTGCGCTGCTGGTCGCATCTGCAGATACACTTTCTGCCGCAAGACCTGGAGCACGCTATGAATCCATGGAAGGTTACATCAACCGTCTGGAGTCACTGGAAAAGATTGCCAGCAGCTTCGATGGCGTCGAGCGTGCCTTTGCCATTCAGGCAGGACGTGAAGTCAGAGTCATGGTCAAACCGGACAAGGTGGATGATGTCCGCATGGTAAAGATTGCCCATGATATCCGCGAAAAGATTGAAAATGAACTGACGTATCCGGGCCAGATCAAAGTTACGCTGATCCGTGAAGTCAGGGTTCAGGAACTAGCCAAGTAAAGAGACAGTGCTCCATGCAGAGCATTGTCTTTTTTTTTGCGTTGCATATGCGTTTCATATCAATTAAACTTAAGACAGGTTGAGAAACTTAGGCCATTCCGCTAAAACGGAATGTCCGGAAGGGCAGTTTCATAATGAAAATTCTATTTCTGGGTGACATTGTTGCCCAAAGCGGTGTATCAGCTGTGTGTGCTTCCACACCTTTGCTGCAGGCGCAGTATCACCCGGATTTCATCATTGCCAATGGTGAAAATGCGGCCGACGGCAAAGGCATGACCAGGGAACTTTATACACGTTTGAAAGCAGCCGGCATCGATCTGATTACACTGGGCAACCATGCTTTTTCCAAACGCGCTTTTCTGCAGGATGCTGAAGACTGTCCGGATATCATCTGGCCGGCTAATATTGGCAGCTATGCACCCCAGAGGCCTGTTTTGATCCGTATCGTCAAGGAAAAAAGAGTTGCAGTGCTGAATATCCTTGGCAATGTATTCATGAACGCTGATTATGAGGATCCAATCCTTGTTACCAAGAAGATCATGAATCATATCTCTGCGGATATCATCCTGATTGATTTCCATGCTGAGGCAACAAGTGAAAAAAGCATCTACTTCCAGTATTTCAAAGACCGTGTCACTGCCATGATCGGAACCCATACCCATGTGCAGACCGCAGATGAAAAAGTCGAAAACGGCTGTGCCTTCATCAGCGATGTGGGGATGTGCGGCCCGTATGATTCCGTGCTTGGCAGAGACCGCAATGAAGCCATGGATCATGCCATCACCGGCTGCTCACACTATCGGCCGTCTGATAAAGAAGCAGTCGTATGCGGGCTGATGATTGATATTGATGATCACACCAACCGTGCTGTCTCGATTGAACGCATCCAGCTGCGGCCAGGGTCTAATGATTGAAAGAAACCGGTATCAATGCTAAAATAGTTTCCGATAAGGAGGCTTATACAATGCCAGTTACAGTTGATAAGGATCTTTGCATCGGCTGCGGTGCCTGCACAGGTGTCTGCCCGGTTTCCGCACTGTCTCTTGATGACAACGGAAAGTCCCAGTGTGACGAGAGTGTCTGCATTGATTGCGGCACATGCATCGGCACATGCCCGGTTTCTGCTATTTCCCAGAAGTAAGCAGATCAGGATGGATTGATTGGAAGAAGGACCAGCATCTGCTGGTTTTTCTTTGGCCGCTGTCTTGCTATAATATGGCCTCGGAGATAATGAAATGGAAAATAACATACTGAAAATGCCTGATCTGAAACAGGCAGCCAGCCGTAGTCAGAAGGCTTCCCAGGTGGAACACGATCTGTTCCATCTGCCCGAGGCTGCCCAGACACTCGGCCGCAATAAAAAATACTATCTGCGCACCTATGGATGCCAGGCAAATGTCCGTGATGGGGAAACCCTTGCCGGTATTCTGGAACTGATGGAATATACGCCGTGTGACAAACCGGAAGATGCTGATCTTCTGATCTTTAATACATGTGCGGTCAGAAGAACTGCTGAACTGCATGTGCTTGGTCTGGTCGGTGCATTGAAGGAACTCAAAGAGAAGCATCCGGAAAAGATTTTCTGCATCTGTGGATGCATGGCGCAGGAAGAAGCCGTCGTCAAGGAAATTCTGAAAAGCTATCCGCAGGTCGACCTGATCTTCGGCACCCACAATCTGTACCGCTTCCCGCAGCTGCTGCTGGATTATCTTGACCGTAAGGAAACAACTGTCGAAGTCTATTCCCAGGAAGGGGAAGTCATTGAAGATCTGCCGGTCAAGCGCAGTGATTCCTGCAAGGCTTTTGTCGATATCATGTATGGCTGCAACAAGTTCTGCACATACTGCATTGTCCCGTACACAAGAGGCAGAGAGCGCTCCCGCCTGCAGGCAGATATCCTCAAAGAAGTACAGCAGCTTAAAGATCAAGGCCGGAAAGAAGTCATTCTGCTGGGCCAGAACGTCAATGCCTATGGCAAAGATCTGGGCATGGAAGATGGCTTTACCACTTTGCTCAAAGAAGTAGCCGAAACAGGCATTGAGCGCATCCGCTTCTATACATCTCATCCGCGTGACTATTCCCGTACAACGATCCTTGCCATGAAGCAGTATCCCAATATCATGAAGGCACTGCATCTGCCGGTGCAGTCTGGCTCAGATGATGTCCTGCGAAGGATGGCCAGAGGCTATACCGCAGAACAGTACAAGGCACTGTTTGATGATATGAAAAATGAAATGCCGGAGATTGCCTTTACGACTGATATCATTGTCGGCTTCCCGAATGAAACTGATGAAGACTTCCAGCAGACACTGGATCTGGTAGACTACTGCAGGTATGATGCTGCCTATACATTTGTCTATTCACCGCGTTCCGGAACACCGGCTGCCCGCATGGAAGACAGCATCCCGGCAGAAGTCAAACGGGAGCGCCTTCAGATTCTGAATGAGAAAATTGCCCATTATGCCAACCTTGCCAATCAGCCATATCTTGGTCAGACTGTCAAAGTGCTTTGTGAAGGTCCATCCAAGAAAAATGACAAAGTTTATACAGGCTACAGTGAGAAAAACAAGCTTGTGAATTTCACCGGTCCTGATGGACTGGCTGGAAAGATCGTCGATGTGAAAATCAAAGAGGTGCATTCGTTCTCGCTTGATGGGCAGGCATTGTGAAAACAGGCCTGAATGTTTATAATAAAGGCGAATTCCAGCAACTTTAATGGAGGATAATTTATGAGCAAAGTTCGCATATTTGCGCTCGGCGGTCTTGATGAAGACGGCAAGAATATGTATGTCGTCGAAAACGGAAATGACATCTTTGTCATGGAGTGCGGCCTGAAATATCCCGAAGGGGAACAGTTCGGCGTACAGATGATCATTCCGGACTTCAAGTATCTGCAGGAAAATGAGAAGCGCATCCGCGGTGTGTTTATCACCCATGGCCATGATGATGTCATGGCAGCCCTGCCAAATCTGCTGCAGGTGATGCCGCATGTACCGGTATACATGGCACCATTAACCGCCATGATGTTTGAAAGAAGGGCAAAGAAACTTGGCCTGAAGGATCTGAACATCCATCGCATCAGGCGCAATTCCCGCTTCAAGATTGGCAGCACAGAGATCCGCACCTTTGGCACAACCCAATCCATCGCCGATGGCTTTGGCATTGCCATTGGCACCGATGACGGCTTTGTCGTCTATACCGGCGAATTCATTGTCGATTATGATACCAAGAATGAAGCTTTCTCCTTTGATGTCACCAACATCACGGATCTTTCCAGTGCTGGTGTACTGGCATTGATGAGTGAGTCCGTCGGCTCAACCAGAAATGGCCACTCTGCGCCAAATCACCGCATCACGGAACAGATTGAACAGTACTTTGATGAGACCAAAGGCCGTATGTTCATCACGCTGTTCAATCAGAATATCTACCGTGTGATGGAAGTCATTGAGCTTGCCAACAAGTATAACCGGAAGGTCATGATCTATGATGATGAGCTCAAGGATCTGATGAATGATATGGCCAAACTTGGCTATTACCGCATTCCGGCAGGCCTGGAAGTACCGCCGAGCCAGTTTACCAATGACATGGACAATGTCATTGTCATTATTGCCGGCAATGGCTCCAACATCTTCCAGAAGGTTCACAAGATTGCGACCAAGGAAGATGATGTCATTGAGTTCAGACCATCGGATACTGTGATCATTGCTTCTCCGGCTGTGCCAGGCACAGAGCGTGAGGAAGCCAGCATGGAAGATGATCTGTACCGTGAAGCCGGCCGTGTGATTGCTGTGGATGCCAAGCGTGCCTTTACTATGCACGCATCCATCGAGGATCTCAAGATGATGGTATATCTGCTGCGGCCGAAGTACTACATCCCGGTCAAGGGCGAATACCGCCAGCTGATTGCCAATGCCAACATCGCCCTGGATATGGGCTACAAGGCAGACCGGATCATTGTGATGGACAATGGTCAGATTGCAACGATTATCGATGGGCAGCTGCAGAGAAACTTTGACCGCATCGATGCTGAGGATGTGCTGGTCGATGGCAATGAAAATCTTGATGCGACCGGTATGGTCCTCAAAGATAGAGAAGTGCTTTCCACCGATGGTGCCATCATTGTAGGTGTTGTCATCAATCACAAGACCAAGGAAATTATCGGCGGGCCGGATGTACAGAGCCGCGGCGTGATCTATCTGAAGGATGCGGACTACATCGTGCAGGAAATCGGCAATATCATGGAAAAGACCATTACGGATGCCGTCAAGGAAAAACGTTACGATAATCTCAACTGCCGTGCAGAGGCACGTGACAAGATTTCACGCTATGTCATGCGTGAAACAGGCAAGCGGCCGATGATCCTGCCTGCCATTGTCGAAATCAATACAAAAGATTAGGAGGAACTGTGACGCAGAAGAAAAAGAAAAACACAAGAAAGTCAAAAGCACGCATCCGTCAGGAACAGCAGGAAGAGCTCAGACAATGGATCATGGTCGTACTGACTGCGGCATTGCTGCTGATCGGACTGATGAGAACCGGAACGGTTGGCATCTTTCTGTATAACCTGCTGCGGTATGTGCTGGGAGAATGGTTCTGGCTGATTCTTGCGGTCACTGTACTCTGGTTCCTGATTGCCATTGCTTCAGGAAAGCAGGATGCGGATGATGAAAAGAACCCGCTGCCGATCATCCTGGTGATTCTTGATCTTCTGCTGCTGTGCGGTTATTACACAGCCGGCCCATCTGTGGTCGGCTTTTCCGCTTTGAAGCCGCTGCTGACAAATATCAAAAGCTATTTCCAGACTGTTGTTACAGTATCCCCAGGCGGCGGTATCTGCGGCAATGGTTTATATGCCCTTGTGTCTATTCTGTTTGGCCGCAGCGGCACCGTTGTGATCATGATTGCCATTGCCTTGATTGCGACCGTTCTGATGGGCTTTATGGATGCCTATAAGAATGCCTTCCAGTATGTTGTTGATTTCTTCAGGGCACCGGAAAAGGAAGAACCGGAAGAGAAAGAGGAAGTGGAAGATAAGGAGCATCCCAATCTCTGGAAGATGGTTTCTGAACACCAGCAGAAGAAGGCACATTTCATCAATGCGGATGAAGCTGTGGATGATGTCCCGCTGCAGGATGTACAGAAGAAACTGGAAGAGGGAGAAGAAGTTGTTGTCCGCTTCAAGCCGACCAAGATCAGCCACAGCGGTCTGTCTGGTATTGATATCCGCGTGGACGATGATCAGGATGATACAGACAACATTGAACTGCTCAGTGATACAGAACCTGCTTTGGAAGATACGCTGAAGATGCAGCAGCCTTTAAGCCAGGAAAAGGATATCTTCATGAATGTGGATGATCTTGCCGATCATACGGAAGCGAAAGAATATTCTGAGCCTGAACCACAGCCAATGGAACCGGCAGAGCCGGAACCAGAGCCTGTCAAACAGACTGAAGTACAGGAAGATAAAGCGGAAGAAGAGGAACCTGTACCTGTCAATCTTCCTGAACGTGAAGGGGAGACTGCCCCTGCATCAGACCCAAAGCATGGGACTGTGGATTACCGCAATTACCGTCTGCCATCCATGAATAAAGTGCTGGATCCTCTGCCGGCTCATTCATCCAATGATGAAAATCTGGCGGCTGCCAAGCGCAAAGGACAGCAGCTGATTCAGGCTCTGGAAACATTCGATATCAATGCCAGACTCAAGGATATGCATATTGGACCTTCTGTTACGCAGTTTGAAGTACAGCCGGATGCCAATGTCAAAGTATCCAGAATTCTTGGCCTGACGGACAATATCAAAATGCAGCTGGAAGCACGTGATATCCGTATTGAGGCACCGATTCCAGGCCGCAATGCCGTAGGCATCGAAATTCCGAATGAAAAATCTACGCCGGTCAAGCTGCGGGAACTGGTGAACTCTATTCCTGCGAAAGACAAAGATCAGCCGCTTGTTTTCTTCCTGGGAAAGGATCTGCTTGGACAGACCATTACCTGCCGAATTGACAAGATGCCGCATCTTCTGATTGCCGGTGCTACTGGTTCCGGTAAATCAGTCTGTATGAACTCCATCATCTGTTCTCTGCTGCTTAGAACAAGGCCGGATGAAGTCAAGATGCTGCTGATTGACCCGAAAAAGGTAGAGTTTACACCATACCGCAATATTCCTCATCTGATCGGACCGGTGATCAATGATCCTGCCCAGGCTTCCAATGCCCTGAAGGTCATTGTGCGCATCATGGATGAGCGCTACAACATCTTTGCCGCAAATGCAGTCCGCAACATTGCCGGCTATCATGCACTGCTCAAAAGCAAGCCTGCCGCTGAACAGGCCCGCATGGACAAGATGCCTTATATCGTTGTCATCATCGATGAGCTTGCTGATCTGATGCTGGTGGCAGGCAAGGATGTCGAAGCTTCCATTCAGCGTATCACCCAGCTTGCCCGTGCCGCCGGCATCCATCTGATTGTTGCCACACAGCGGCCAAGTGCCGATGTCATCACCGGTATCATCAAGGCTAATATTCCAAGCCGCATTGCCTTCAGTGTATCTTCATCGATTGATTCCCGTGTCATCCTGGATCATACCGGTGCCGAACGCCTGCTTGGCAATGGCGATATGCTGTATATGCCGATTGGCCAGAACAGTGCTACCCGTATCCAGGGTGTCTTTGTGACCGACGAAGAAGTACAGCGGATCTGTGATGCACTGTCCCCATGGGCACCGCTGTACGATGATTCCTTCATCATGCTGGAAGGTGTCAACGACCAGGAAGGCGGTGCTGTTGCCGGCATCTCTGACGATCCACTGTATCAGGAGATCAAAGACTACGTCATCGATGTCCAGAAAGCCAGCACCAGTCTTCTGCAGAGGCGTTTCGGGATTGGCTACAACCGTGCAGCCCGCATGATTGATGAGCTGGAAAGCACCGGCATCATCGGTCCGGCACAGGGTTCCAAGCCAAGGGAAGTCTATGTAAAGAAGGACCGCCCCAAAGATGATGAATGAAAAAGCAGAAAGTTAGTGCAAACTAATTGAAGCAGATTCTGTTCTGGTTTATCATAATCCCAATTTTGACAGTTTGAAGTAATGAAAGTGCTAGAAATTCCGATGAATATTGGATTTTTCAGCACTTTTTGCGTTTTGATTTTTGTAGTATGTAGGGGCCTATCCGGACGTCTTTTTGAATTTTTTTCTGAGGAAACCGGCCTTGTATCTCTTCTTGTCTAATCCTGCATTTGTATAGTTCTCGAG